>JALSLQ010000045.1 GCA_026988235.1 Sulfurimonas sp. | reverse complement strand
AGGAGTCGGGTTATAACTATAACTATTTTAACTCGCTCCCATACTTTGCGTGGGAATATAGGAGTACTGTAAACTTCGGAAAACTCCAAAAAAGAATGGTATTTGCTTAAAAAAGGCAAACTAAAAAATGGATGAGCGATGACATTAAATAAATATATTTCAAAAGCACTTATAGATAATAAATTATCAAGAAAACTATCATATCGAGTTGATGAAGAAACTTCTCTAAATTTCTCCAAACCAGAACTCTAAAGTCGCTTTTACTATGTAATTTTCTTCATAATAAAAGCGACGATCCCACTCTACGATTGGTTCTATTTCATAGAAGAGCCACTTACGGAAGAACTGCTCTTTCCAGACTGCACCTACCTTGTAATTATCAATACCAGAGTGCTCATACCCATCAGGAATATAATCTGGATGATTTCTAAAGTATTCGCTATCCCCAGAAACTGCAATATAATTATTAAAGCCTACTTTATATTTTAAAGTATTAAAATAGGATATTTGTGCAAAATAACGCTGACCAAATTTTTGCGTCTCAGTTTCACGTTTTAAAAAAAGTCTCACCATCTCACTTGATGAAATTCGTCTATCAAAATACATTCTTGTCTCTTCTTTAAACTCATCTTCAACAGAATATTGTACCCTCCAAACAGGGCGTAAGCGCCAATCATGAAAGTCAAATGGGTATTGCAATTGTGTGCGAACAAAGAGATTTATACCTGTAATTCCAGCCGTGAAATCTGTTTCAAGACCATTAACAAATTCAGGTATAAAATACTTCATCCCCAGGCTTGGATCATTTGCTTCAGGATTAGGCACCTTATCGTTTAAGTCTGCATCAACATCTTCACCTATAAAAAGTTTTAAAGAGTCTTGAGTATGAGGAAGGTTCAGGTTAAAACTAAAAGATGCTTCCCATCTATTGCCATCGTTTTGATTAAATTCAGGTCCAAGACGAACACGAAGATAACTTTCATTATTTGCATTTAAAAATGTCTCATCTTTAAAAAAGTCACCAAAATAGTTTGACATTGAGGTTGAAACACCCAGTTCTTCATCTTTTTTTGTTTCAGCTTCTGTGGTAGTTTTATTATCATCATCTTTTATGGCATGCGCCCAGTCGGTTACTTGCTTATCTGCATTGCTTGAGACTACTTTCACCTTGTGGGTTACATACTCATGTACACTATCTAAACCCTCAGTGAAACTATCTATATACATCTTTTGCGATGTGTTTGTCTCATTCGTAGTATTACCCTCACCATAAAGCATAAGGCTAAAACAATAAAGAAGCAACAATCGCATTATTATGAGACCTTTTAAACACAAGCAATACTTTATCATTTTTATCATAAAGAGAGATATTGCGTTTTTCCACAAACTGTAAATGCCTCTGTTTTTTAAAAAAAGAGAGTGGGTGAAAATATTGAGTAATAATATCACTCTCTTTAGAGAATAATCCATCTCTTCTTTTTTCAAAAAGAGTGAATTTTGTATGAAGCAGAGGGGATTCAAAGATGGCATCTACACCTAAAAAAAGATTTTCATCTTGAGTAAGCATAACACCCTCAGCTACATTTGAAAAGCCGTGCAATGTGTTGATATCGGCTATAAAAATGCCATCTTCATTTAAAATTCTGCTTACATGTAAGAAAAAATTATCCAAAGAGTCCTCATCTAAAAAATTTAAAACATCAAAAACAGCTAGGGCAATATCAAAAGTTTCATCCACATCGCTAATATCTTTACATGTAACATCAAGTCCATTATCCTTGGCCGCATTTACCATCACTTCACTAAGATCAATACCTTTACATGTAAGATGTGAAAGTTTTTGCATCAAAAGACCTCGTCCACAACCAATATCGAGTAATTTCGTAACACTATAATTTTTTATTAAATCTACATATATCTGATGTAAATCTTGCGTTGATTGCTCTATTTCTAGCAAATGTTCTATCTTTGCATATAATTCTAATCCCATTGAATCCCCATTTTGATGAAAGATATTGTATCCTTTTATATCAATTTAAAGCAAATTTGCCTTATGCTTACATATCATAATTATTAAAGTGAGATAAAATGACTGCAAACAATCAAAAAGCCATAGAGCTTATAGCACAATCGCAAGAACTTCTTCGTAAAGCTGATAAGGATCTTCTTGCGACTGATGAACAAGCTTG
>JALSLQ010000044.1 GCA_026988235.1 Sulfurimonas sp. | reverse complement strand
ATCGGTCCTGAAATTATTGATGAGGCTGTAAAAGTTTTGGATGCGGTTGCTTCTTACAGCGGTTTTGCTTTGGATTACAAAGAGTTGTTGATGGGTGGATGTGCTTATGATATTACAGGAGATCCTCTTCCTCAAGAGACAATTTCAGGATCATTAAACTCAGATGCGGTACTTTTTGGTGCTATCGGTGGAGAAAAATGGGATACACTTCCTCGTGAAAAGCGTCCGGAAAGTGGTCTTCTTCGTTTTAGAAAAGAGTTGGGTGTCTATGCAAATCTTCGTCCGGCTATTGTATATGATGAACTTGTGAATGCGTCATCGTTAAAGCCTGACATTATTCGTGGCGTTGACTTGATGGTTGTTCGTGAACTTATCGGCGGTATCTATTTTGGTGAACCTAAAGGAAGAGATGCAAACAAGGGTTACAATACTATGGTATATACGCGTGATGAAATTATACGCATAGCGCATCAAGCATTTAAAATTGCAATGACCAGAGGGAAGCGTGTTTGCTCAATTGATAAGGCAAATGTTTTGGATGTTTCTCAACTTTGGAGAGAGACTGTCGAAGAAATAGCAAAAGAGTATCCTGAAGTAGAGCTTTCTCATATGTATGTAGACAATGCAGCAATGCAACTTATACGAAATCCTAAGCAGTTTGATGTTATGCTGACGGGAAATATTTTTGGTGATATTTTAAGTGATGAGGCAAGTATGCTTTGTGGCTCTATTGGGCTTTTACCATCTGCTTCTGTTGGTGAAAAAATTGGTGTTTATGAGCCTATTCATGGTTCAGCACCAGATATTGCAGGTCAAGGGATCGCGAATCCGATTGCAACAATTGCATCAGCATCTATGATGCTACGATATGCTTTTAAAGAAAATGTAGCTGCTGATAAAATTGACAATGCAATTAAAAAAGCATTAAGTGAAGGGTACAGAACAGGAGATTTAGCACAATTTGATGCAAAAGAAGTCTGTTCAACGAGCGAAATGGGTTCAATTATTGCAAACTATATAGAAAAATAGGTTGGTGTACTCATGCAAACTTTGACTTTAGCAAATATTTATGAATTACAAGGCTTAAAAGAAGAAGCATTAGATATTTATAAAGAGGTTTTGAAAAAAGACCCAAATAATAGTGATGCAAAAATTGCTATTAGAAGATTGTCAGGCATGAGAAAAAAGTTTTTACATGTAAATACACAAATGAAAGAGTATTTTTTAAAAATGGATACGGAAGTTGAGTTTAAAGAATTTGAAAGGTGGTTATTAAAAGCATGGAATTAAAAGATGTAATATTATCAACACTGGCTGAAATGGAAGAAGAACCCCTTAAATCTATAGAAGAAACGCTCAACAAAACTCTAAAAGAAGAAATAGTTGAAACACAGCCTCAACAAAGAAGCGAAAACAATATTTCAATGGACAGTGAGTTGATGTATTTAAACTCTATAAGAGAAAGACTTTTAGTACTTTTTGAAGGTTTTCAGGCACCAAATAATGTAAATATTGAGGCAAAAGTAGATATGACACTTAATTTTTTAGAATACACATTAGCGACAATAGATGCCCGTGTGCAAAAGTTGGAAAAAGGAAACCTTTAAATGAGTCAATATAGAGTTTTAATAGATGCGAATGATGAAAAAGGACTTGTCCACAAGGTTTCGAGTATATTTTACAATTATGATTTAAATATTTTGTCAAACAGTGAATTTGTTGACAAGGAAAGCAATAAATTTTTTATGAGAAGTGTGGTTGATGGTGATGTAGACAAGAGTGAACTTATTGATACTTTAACGGAAGCACTCCCCCAAAACTCAAGTATAAAAGTTGTTGCGCCTCAAAAGAAAAATATAATCATTATGGCAACAAAAGAGATTCATGCTCTGGGTGATATACTAATACGACACGAAGCAGGAGAACTTGAAGCAAACATTGTTGCCGTTATTTCTAACTATGACACTTTACAATCTTTTGTCAGTAAGTTTGACATACCTTATATTACTATTTCGCATGAAGGGTTAGAACGACAAGAGCATGAAAACAAAATTATTGAGGCTATACAAAGCTTTGAGAGTGTTGATTTTATAGTTTTGGCAAAATATATGCGAATTTTAACACCAAGATTTGTAGAAAACTTTGAAAATAAAATTATAAATATACACCATTCATTTTTACCGGCTTTTATAGGAGCAAATCCATATAAACAAGC
>JALSLQ010000043.1 GCA_026988235.1 Sulfurimonas sp. | reverse complement strand
AAGATTTAAATACTTGTGATTCTGCTTGGAAAATTGCTATTTTAAGGTACTTTAATCCAGTTGGTGCTCATGAAAGTGGATTAATAGGAGAAAATCCAAATGGAATACCAAATAATCTTATGCCGTTGATTGCTCAAACAGCAGTAGGAAAAAGAAAAATTTTAAATGTGTACGGTGGAGATTATGATACTACTGACGGAACAGGAGTGCGAGATTATATACATGTTGTTGATTTGGCAGAGGCACATGTAAAAGCCATACAATATTTAGATTCTTGTAATGAAAATATAGAACCTTTATTTATAAATATAGGAACTGGAAAAGGATATAGTGTTCTTGAAATGATTCAAACTTTTGAACAGGTAAGTAAAAGAAAAATACCATATCGAATAGTTGATAGAAGAAGTGGTGATATAGCAAAATGTTATGCAGACTCAAGCTTTGCAAATAAGATTCTTCATTGGAAGGTAAATAAAACTGTTGAAGATATGTGTAAAGATAGTTGGAATTGGCAAAAAAATAATCCAAATGGCTATAAAAGTGGATAATAGTATTATAGTTGTGCTATCTGTATACAATGGCAATAAATATTTACAAAAGCAAATAGATTCTTTTTCAAGTCAATCTCATACGAGCTTTTATCTAATTGCAAGAGATGATGGGAGTAGTGATAAAAGTAAAGAAATTTTAGTATCAAATGGTATAGATTTACTCTCATCGGATAGAAATGTAGGCGTAAAAAAAAGCTTTTCTTTTCTGCTAGAGCACGCATTAAAGAAAACAAACAGTGAATATTTTATGTTTAGCGACCAAGATGATATTTGGGATGACAAGAAAATAGAAAAAACTTTTAATAAAATGAAAGAGATGGAAAGTAAATATCCAAATATGCCACTTTTGGTTCATACTGATTTAGAAGTTGTTGATGAAAATTTAAAAACGATTGCCAACTCTTTTTGGCATTTTGAAAACATAGACCCGTCTTACAATGCTTTTAATAGACTTCTGATGCAGAACACCATAACAGGTTGTACAGTAATGATAAATAGAAAATTGGCCGAATTGGCACTACCCATACCAGATGAAGCGATTATGCATGATTGGTGGATTGGGCTGGTTGCCAGTATGTTTGGAAAGATTGCTTATGTGAATGAGCCTCTTATAAAGTATAGACAACATGGAGGCAATAGCATAGGTGCGAAGGGTTTTAGTTATCTGGCTATATGGATAAAGTTTTATAAAATTTTTGTCAAAAATGAGTTGTATATAAAGCACTTGTTAATCAATGTTTCTCAGGCGAAAGCATTCTTAGCGAGATATCGAAATGTATTGGATAAGGATAGTGTTACAATGTTAGAAGAATTTACGACTATAGGGTCAAAATCATTTTTACAAAAAAGAAAGATTCTAGTAAAACATAAATTACTTAAACAGGGAATATTTCGAAATATCGGATTATTATTGAAAATATGAAAATAAGTGCTAGCATAGTTGTGTATAATGAAAATGAAGAGACATTGCAAAAAGTTATTAGCAGCTTTTTAGGCATTACATTTGACAAAGAGTTGATAGTTGTGGATAATTCACCCGAAAATCAACTTGAGTTTTTTTTTAAAAATTTTAAAAATATCCGATATATTTTTAATAATGGCAGAAATATTGGTTTTGGAGCTGGGCACAACTTGGCCTTTAAAAAATTACAAATAAAATCAGACATTCATTTGATAATAAATCCGGATATTTATTTTGATAGTCAAGAAATGAATAGCTTTTTACAGTGGTTTTTAGAAGAGAAAAATTCTTCTTTGGCAATCCCAAATATCTTAAATTTGAATGGTTCTATACAACAGGTAGTTCGTAATATACCAACTCCATTTACTCTTATAAAAAGAAGACTTGGGATTTCAAAGGATGAAATTATCATTAAAAAAAATGCTATTAATGAGATTCCATTTGCACATGGTTGTTTTTTAGCATGTAAAACAGAAGTGTATAAAAAATTATATGGCTTTGATGAGCAGTTTTTTATGTACATGGAAGATGTTGATATTTTTATTCGAGCAAAAAAGTTTGGAAAAACAGTTATGAATTCACACTATAGCGTCTATCATGCCTATAGAAAAGGTTCCGCTAAAGATCTCAAGTTATTCTATTTTCATCTCATTTCAGCAATAAAGTTTTTTTGGAAACATAAAACAAAAGTTTATTAGATTCCAAGCAGATAGATGATATTCTTTCAGCAATGAAAAAATATTTAGCAAACTTAATTTTGGTTACAATTGATAGTGTAACACTTATTGGCATCTTTTATTTGACATTTTATGTGCGTTCTAGTTTATATGGTATAAGTGTGCCAAAGTTTACACCAATTGCTTTAGATGACTTTTTCTTTATTATATTTATTATTATTGCTTTATTTATATATGAAAAAATTTATACGCTTAGATATGATTTTTGGCAAGAGTTGAGAAAGATATTTAGAGCAGTTGCTCTGGCATATTTTATTGTTCTTGCATTATTGGCGCTTTCAAAAATATCATTAGAGTATTCAAGACTATTTATTACTATCTATTTTGCACTGGTGATGTTGTTGCTTCCAGTAGTAAAAAGATATACAAAAAAAATATTGTATATGTTTCCACTATTTAAAAACAAGGTTTTAATAGTTGGAGACAAAGATCAGACAGAGATATTAAAAAAAGAATTTGATAAAAATTGGTATTTGGGTATGCAATACAGTAGAGAAAAGTATGATATTGTGATTGTAGCTTCCAAGGGTTTATCCTTAAAACATATAGATGAAAAAATCGAAAAGTATTTGGATAATAACAGTTCAGTGTATGTAGTTCCGTATGTAACAAATATAAATTTTTCAAATTCAAATATATTAGAATATTCCAATATCCGTTTAAATACTATACAAATAGAAAATAAACTTTTAATTAAAAAAAATATATGGATAAAAGAGTTGTTTGACTATACTGTTTTAATACTTACAATACCACTATTTTTAATCTTACATATTATGATAAGTTTATCTGTCATTTTTGATTCAAAAGGAAGTGTCTTTTTTAAACAAGAGAGGCTTGGAAAAAATGGTCAAATTTTTTTATGTTATAAGTACAGAACCATGTATGAAGGATCAGAAGGTTTACTTAAAGAGTATTTAAAAAACAATCCTGATGAAGTAGAATATTATAGTATATATCATAAATATAAAAATGATCCTCGTATTACAAAGGTTGGTAAAGTATTGCGTTCGACATCACTTGACGAATTAGCACAAATAATTAATGTGTTAAGGGGGGACATGAGCTTAGTTGGACCTCGTCCATATATGACAAGTGAGTCTTTTAAACTTGGTAAAAGTAAAGAATTTATACTGAAAGTCAAGCCTGGTATCACAGGACTTTGGCAGGTAAGTGGTAGGAATAATCTTAGTTTTAAACAGAGAAACGAACTTGAAGTTTGGTATATTAAAAACTGGTCTTTATGGGCTGATTTTGTTATTTTAATAAAAACAGTAAAAGTAGTTCTTGGTAAAATAGGTGCAAAATGATTGAGTTCAAAAAAAAAGATATAAACAGGTATTTAAACTATTTAATAATAG
Organism: Sulfurimonas sp.; assembly: GCA_026988235.1. GTDB lineage: Bacteria > Campylobacterota > Campylobacteria > Campylobacterales > Sulfurimonadaceae > Sulfurimonas. Next base: position 12,019 of record JALSLQ010000043.1, on the reverse strand, counting down.
CATATGCTTTTAGTTTTCCTATCTCTAAAGCTGCTGTAAATGTTATTGAGGTGTTGCTTTTATTGCTGTGGGTGTATCAGGGAAATTGGAAAGATAAATTTGAATTGTTAAAATCCAATAAATTTATTATATTTTTATTAATGTTTATACTTTGGAATATTGTATCAATTGTCTGGGCAGCAGATACAATTTTTGCTTTGAAGTACATAGGGAAGTATCATCATTTTTTAATGATTTTAGTGATTTATACATCTTTGGAAAAAAAATACATCTCTTATGTTTTTAGCGCATTTATTGGAAGTATGCTAATTAGTGAATTGATGTCTTATGGTATTTATTTTAATCTTTTCACTTATGGGCGAGCAACACATGAATTTCCAACTCCTTTTATGCATCATATTACATATAGTGTAGTTCTTGTATTTACAAGCACTATCTTGTTGACAAATTTTTTGAAAGAGACAAGGCTGAAATATAAAATATTTGATATTGTGTTTTTTACAACGATAGTAATTAACCTTTTTATAAATGGAGGAAGGACAGGACAGGTTATTTTTATAGTATTGATGTTTGTAGTTTCTTTCATGTATATTAAACATAAGTTAAAAGCGATATTAATTGCCAGCAGTATAGTGATAACTACTTTTTTTCTAGCATACAGTTTTTCTAGTAATTTTCCTTCAAGAGTGCATCAATTTGAAAAAGGGATTTCAAAAATTATACATGACAATGACTATACCGGGCAAGGTGGTATGAGAGCTGCATTGTGGATAGTGGGAACGGAAGTATTTATGGATAATCCAATTAACGGGGTAGGAATAGGCAACGTCATGAAAGATGCAAACTATTATGCATCACAACACAGTTTTAAAACAAAAGATATGAATTTTTTTGCAGACTATCATAATGTGTTTATCAATATTGCCGCACAATTAGGACTCATAGGTCTTGTGCTGTTGTTGTTAATATTTTATGCTCTTATAAAATTAAAATTTAAAACAAAGCAATATAAGGTTTTAAACACTACATTTGTAATTAGTTTTATGCTTTTTTCCTGTACGCACAACACTATACATTTAATGTTTCCTATGGTGTTTTTTGCATTGTTTAGTGGAGTTTTTAATGCTGTTTCAAGAATTGAAATGCAAACTTAATAATACTTTTACATTATTTCAGATATAATTCTCATCCACTTTACTGTTTTAACAAAGCAAAGAGTATTTCTATCTATATGAATACATGTAGATAAAAGTATTGGCAAGCAACGTTATTACAAGTGTTATGCGCTTGCCTAAAGGCAGTAAAGATGTTACCACAGGAGACTTTCAATGAAAGTACGTGCTTCAGTAAAGAAGATGTGTGATGACTGTAAAGTTATCAAAAGAAGAGGTATTGTCAGAGTAATCTGCAAGAACCCTAAACATAAACAGAGACAAGGATAATCATGGCTCGTATTGCTGGTGTTGATTTACCTAAGAAAAAAAGAATAGAGTATGCATTAACATACGTCTATGGAATTGGTCTTCATACTGCCCGTCAAATATTAGACGCGACAGGAATTGATTACAATAAAAGAGTTTTCGAATTAAACGAAGAAGATGTGGCAGCTATAACAAAAGAGATCCGTGAAAACCATATGGTTGAGGGTGATCTGCGTAAAAAAGTTGCTATGGATATTAAAGCACTTATGGATTTAGGTTCATACAGAGGGCTTCGTCACCGTCGTGGTCTTCCATGCCGTGGTCAAAAAACTAAGACAAATGCGCGTACTCGTAAGGGTAAACGTAAAACTGTCGGCGCAGCGTAAGGAATTATAGTATGGCAAAAAGAAAAGCTGTTAGAAAAAAAGTAATAAAAAAGAATATATCACGTGGTATCATTCATATTGCGGCATCATTTAATAATACTCTTGTAACTATTACTGATGAAATGGGTAATATGATTGCTTGGAGTTCTGCCGGTTCTTTAGGATTTAAAGGTTCTAAAAAATCAACTCCGTTTGCTGCACAGGCTGCTGTTGAAGATGCAGTTGCAAAAGCACAGGTGCATGGTATAAAAGAACTTGGTATTAAAGTTCAAGGTCCTGGTTCTGGTCGTGAAACTGCAGTGAAAGCTGTTGGAGCTATCGAAGGAATCCGTGTTACATTTATGAAAGATGTTACACCATTACCACACAACGGTTGTCGCGCGCCTAAGCGTCGTAGAGTTTAAGGAGATTACTGATGGCAAGATATAGAGGTCCAGTAGAAAAAATCGAAAGAAGATTCGGAGTAAGCCTTAACCTAAAAGGTGAGCGTCGTTTGGCAGGAAAATCTGCTTTAGAGAAGCGTCCTTACGGTCCAGGTCAACATGGTCAGCGTCGTAAAAAAGTTTCTGAGTATGGTTTACAACTTAATGAAAAGCAAAAAGCGAAATTTATGTATGGTATTTCTGAAAAGCAATTCCGTGCTTTATTCGTTGAAGCAAAACGCCGTGACGGAAATACAGGTACAAACCTTATTACATTGATCGAGCAGAGATTAGACAATGTTGTTTACAGAATGGGATTTGCATCTACTCGTAGATTTGCCCGTCAACTTGTAACACACGGTCATATTTTGGTAGATGGCAAAAAACTTGATATTCCTTCTTACCGTGTAAAACCGGGTCAAAAAATAGAAGTGAAAGAAGCCAGTAAAAAGAACAATCAGATTGTTCGTGCTATTGAGCTTACAAACCAAACTGGTCTTGCTCCATGGGTAGACATTGATGCTGAAAAAGTATATGGTATCTTTACTCGTCTTCCAGAGCGTGAAGAAGTTGTTATTCCAGTTGAAGAACGTTTAATCGTTGAACTTTACTCGAAATAATAATTTACTATAAAAAGGCGTAAAAGATATGAAAAAAATTAAAACTACTCCACTTGCTCCACAAGAGTTTGAGGTAGAACAAATAAGTGACAATGAAGCAAACATCATGGCATACCCTTTTGAAGTAGGGTACGCTATATCGTTGGCTCATCCACTTCGCCGTTTTTTATTAAGCAGTTCGGTTGGTTATGCGCCAATCGCGATTAAAATCGAGGGTGCCAAGCATGAGTTTGACTCAGTTCGCGGTATGCTTGAAGATATTTCAGATTTTATCTTAAATTTGAAAGAGATACGCTTTAAACTTAACAATGATGCAACTGAGGCCGAGATTAACTACAGCTTTGCGGGACCGTGTACTATTAAAGGCGGCGATCTTAGCAATGATGAAGTAGAGGTGGTAACACCGGATGCTCCGCTTGCAACTTTAAATGAAGATTCAACACTGAACTTCACGCTTAAAATTGCACAGGGTATTGGCTATGTGGCTAGTGAAGATACTGCCGAGGAAGTTGATGATGATGAATATATCGCATTGGATGCATATTTTACTCCGGTAAGAAGTGCGACATACAAAATTGACAATGTACTGGTAGAAGATAACCCTAACTTTGAAAGAGTTATTATGAATATCAGAACCGATGGGCAAATTTCACCAATCGATGCATTTAGAAACTCTTTGGAAGTAATGTATGCGCAACTGGCTGTATTTAATTCAGAAATCAGTATTAAAGCACCTGCTACTATTGAGAGAGTTGAAGAGTCACCTGATTTGAAAAAACTAACAACAAACATTGACAGTTTAGGATTAAGTGCGCGTAGCTTTAATTGTCTTGATCGTTCAAGTATTAAACTTATTGGTGAGATTGTACTTATGAGTACAAATGACTTAAAAAATGTAAAAAATCTTGGAAAAAAATCTTACGATGAAATCGTAGAAAAAGTTCAAGAGTTTGGTTTTGAAGTTGGTGCTGATTTAGCTGATGATGTAGTTACTGCACTAAAAAAGAAAATAGAAGCCGTACAGGCACAATAGAGGAATGAGATATGAGACACCGTCATGGATATCGTAAGCTAGGTCGTACAAGTGCACACCGTAAAGCACTTTTAGCGAACCTTAGTATTTCGTTAATAGAACATGGTAAAATTGAAACAACTGCTGTGAAAGCAAAAGAGCTTCGCTCTTATATTGAGAAACTTATCACTATAGCTGGTAAAAATGACTCAAATGCACACAGAGCAGTATTTGCTGCGCTTCAAAACAAAGAAGCAACGAAAACTTTAGTAAATGAACTCGCACCTAAGTATGTTGATCGTACAGGTGGATATACTAGAATAGTGAGAACTCGTATTCGTCGTGGTGATGCAACACCAATGGCATTTATCGAATTAGTATAATTACTATATTTGCAATACCAGGCCTTGTGTCTGTTATTGTAACTTCTTTTTAAACTTTCCCCATAAGAGAATTTACGAATTCTAAAATACTTTACAATACAGGACGCATTATGAGTACTTTCGCATTCGGAACTTACAGAGTCACAGATGAAAATCCTTTGCATATAGAAGCATTAAAAGAGGCTGTTGATGCAGGAATAGAACTTATTGACACATCTACAAACTATACGGACGGTGGTGCAGAGAGAGCTATAGGGAAGGTTCTTCGTAATACTCCTGACGAAACAAGAGACAAGATTAAAATCATAAGCAAATACGGATATATCCAGGGTTCAAATTTGTTCGCTCATAAAAAAGAAGCTTTTGATGATGTAGTAGAATTCAGTGAACACTGTTATCACTCAATAGCAAAATCATTTATGAAAAAGCAGCTTGATGCCTCCTTGGAGAGACTGCAAATGAGCAAGATTGATTGTTATTTAATTCATAATCCTGAGTATTTTATACTCGATGCTCTCAACAAAGGCAAAAAGAGGGATGAAGTCCTTGATGAGATGTATAAAAGAATCTATGAGGCATTTGTCGGTTTGGAAGAAGAGGTCAAAGAGGGTCGCATCAACTCTTATGGTATCAGCTCCAACAGTTTTGCAAAACCACACAATGACCCGGAATTTTTGCCCTATGAAGATTTACTGACACTTGCAAAAAATGCCGCATATGAAGCAGGGAACAAAGAACACGGTTTTACTACAGTGCAGCTGCCCATAAACAAAGTTGAAAGAGAAGGTCTCAAATGTGCGATCTGGGCGAAAAAAAATGGACTGAGAGTTCTTGCCAATCGTCCGTTAAATGCACAAAAAAACAATTTGATGTACAGATTGGCTGAGTATGAAGAGAGCAGAGAATATTATACATATCTTAATGAATTACTTCAGGCCTGTGACAATGATTTACTCAAACCGTTGTATAATTTGATTGAACAAATGGATGAAAACAGGCACAAATTCGGATGGATTGGTGAGTATGATACTTTTTTACATTCACAGATTATTCCTCATATAAGAGAAGCTTTAAAAAAACTGGATCCAGCCTCTTTAGATGAATTGCTCAGGTTTGTAGATCTCTTTTTAAAAGAGTACAGAACCATGGTCGCTTACGAGTGTTCAAAACGTGTAAGAACTGAGCTCAAAGAGGAATTTCAAGAGTGCAAAAAAAGGCTGCAGGATTGTGCGTTGGAATTTTTATATAAACAGGATGCAATTGATTACATACTCGTCGGAATGCGAAAGCCGTCTTATGTACAAGAGGTTATGGCTTTAAAAGATGAGTTAAATAATAATTTTATGACTTGTTAAGCGATTTTGTCATATTTTATGATAATAGATAAATATAAAAAGGATAAGTATGATTCCATTTACAGATGAAGAATTATTAGAACCGGTTCGGCGTGTTATAGACAAGGTTCGCCCATCTTTGGCACTTGACGGCGGAGATATAGATTTTATTACCGTGAAAAACGGGAGTGTCTATGTACAGCTCAAAGGTGCCTGTATAGGGTGTGCAAGCAGTGGAAGTACATTGAAGTACGGTGTAGAGAGACAGTTGAGAATGGATATTCATCCTGAAATAACTGTTGTGAATGTCCCAATGGGGATGGAACATGATATTGACAACCTTTAAGGTGGAGTACACTTACGCTTTAAGCGACGGTACTGTCGGCGTTTAGCGTCAGAAACGATATAGACAATTTATAAAAGAAGCATATGGGAACAATAAGTAAATATAAAATATTATCACAGGCAAAAGATAATTTTTCGCGGGCAGAGTATAAGAATGCCTTAGACAAATTTGCACAGGTTTTGCAAAATGATCCGGACTCAAAAGAGGCATTTAACGGTGTTATACTGTCAGAAATGGCTATGAGCGGAGAAGAGGGTGCTGAAGCACTGTTTGATTATTATGAAATATTAAGAGAAGAGGATAAAGAAGAGGCCGATGCTATTATGAGTGAAATACTTGAAAGCATGGACGGCACCCTGGAAAAACTAAGCGAAGTATTTGCCGAACCTTTGCGTAACAGATTGGAATTTGAAGAAGGAATTCTCTACAGTGATTTTCAAAAAATTCTGGATGAAGGCGGAGATTTTGTAGAAACTTTTGAAAACATCATGTTCTCTACAAGAGTAATTATAACAAGTAAAGAAGATTTTTTAGATTTTTTAGACAAACTGATAGAACATGATTTTGCACAAATGGCATTAACCTATCTTGAAAATGCTTTAAGTGTATACCCTGGTGACAAACTCTTGCGAAAACTGTTAAAAAAACTGGCACAGGGCAAAAATATTGAAAATTGAACTGCCGAACCAACCTTATAAATATGTAACGGAAAATTCAAAAGAGTGTGATGCGCAGACCGCTTTTGTGCTCACACATCAAAACAGTGCTTATCTGGAGGATGCAAAAAAGAATAATGCCCATTCTGTTATAAAGATAGAAGATATTGCAGAGTTTTTTGGCATTGACCAGATTAAAATTATTGGTATCACCGGTACAAACGGGAAAACGACAACAGCAAGTGCAATATATTCATTTTTGCTTGATCTGGGATATAAAACTGCGATGCAGGGAACCCGTGGACTCTTTATGAATGATGAAGCATGTGAGGGAAAAACACTTACCACACCCTCCGTACTCAATACCTATAGACATATTTATCAGGCAGTCAGTGCCGGATGCGAGTATTTTGTCATGGAGGTAAGCTCGCATGCAATTGCCCAAAAACGCATTGAAGGTCTTGATTTTGAGTTGAAAATTTTGACTAATATCACGCAGGATCATCTGGATTATCATAAAACGCTTGAAGAGTATATACATGTAAAGAACAGCTTTTTTCAGGATGAGAGTAAAAAACTTATAAACAAAGATGAATCCAAGGCCTCATTCAATTTTAAAAATACCTATACCTATGGCATTGAAAACCCTGCAACCTACAGACTTATGGCTTATTCTCTCAATGACGGTTCAAGTGGGATTATCCAGCATTTTGGCGAAATAGTTCCTTTTACAGCCTCTTTGCACGGTTTTTTTAATCTTTACAATCTGATGGCGGCCATATCGGCAACCCACCTTGTTACAGACAAAAGCCTCGAAGAGATCGCAGATGTAGTCGATAACTTTGCAGGAGTAAGCGGAAGAATGGAACAGGTCTGCGCTGCTCCGAATGTCATAGTAGATTTTGCACACACTCCTGACGGAATGGCTCAGGTACTCAATGCCTTAAAAGAAAAAGAGCTTATAGTTGTGTTTGGAGCAGGTGGCGACAGAGACAGAAAAAAACGTCCACTCATGGGCAGAGTAGCAGCAAGCCTTGCAAAAAAAGTCATTGTTACGAGTGACAACCCCCGTCATGAAGATCCGCAGGCAATTGTAGATGATATTTTGGAGGGCATACAGGAAAAGTCAAATATCATGGTTGAGCTTAACAGAAAAAAAGCTATACAGATGGCACTTGATATGCAAGAAGAAGAGGATGTTGTGGTTATTCTCGGAAAAGGTGATGAAACACACCAGATTATCTATGATGAAAAGTTTGTATTTGATGACAGAGAAGTTGTGAAAGAACTTCTCAATCTCAATTGATTGTGTAGATTTTGCTTTGTGGTCCAATAGGACTACTTGTATTTGTTTCACCGAAAACTGTAGCAGTTACATTTGTATCTCCTGCAACAAGTGTAATGGAAGCAACACCATCAGTAACTTCAATAACTGCATCGTTGTCAGCACTCCAAATAATGTTATTTACTATAGGAAAGTTTGTATCTCCATTTTCAAAGTTACCGTAGGCTTGAAAAACATAAGTTCCTGTTGCATTTATATCAGGAAAAGATGCGTTATAGTCCGTGAGTGCATAAATTTGCACAGGTTTTGAGTCAGAAAACTGCTCATAAGAAGCAGTAATGGTAACATTACCACCATTGCTAAGTGGAGTCAAAGCACCTGAGTACGCACTAAGTACATCACTGTTTGAACTTGTCCATAACACAGCTTCTGTGGCATCTGCAGTTGAGTTATCTGTATATACTACTGTTGCAGTTGTGTTGTATGCCAAATCTGTTGAATGAAGCGTAATATTCGCATCATTTATGAAGAGTGTGTTAATGTCTTTAATTAAAGGTGTGGTTGTGTTGTCTCCACATGAGATAAAAAAAATGGATATTGGTAATAATAGTGTTGATATATAATATTTCATAAAAGCTCCTAAAAACGGTATTCAATACCAAAGGAAAAAGTATTGATTTTTGAGGTGTAATTTTTTTGACTTGCAATAAGGTTAATTCTTTCATAGCTTGTATCTTTATAGAGATAAGCAAAGTCTAGATTGATATGCTTATAAATTGGTACATATAAACCTAATCCAAGGTTATAAGAACCATAAGAAAGTTTTGATTGTGTTGTTCGTTGGATTTTCATGGTTCCAGAACCAAAACCAGCTCGAATATAAGGATATGCATAGTTTCTTATCGGAAAAGATTTGATAAGCGCAATATTAAATCCCTGCTTATCTCCATCATTTCCATTTGTTGAAAATATATTTGAATCATTTATGGTATATTCAAAAGAAAGTTCAATAGCATATGACTGTATGTCTCCATATCCAATTGTGAGCAAAGCAATATTGGAACTGCTTTGTGCATCGAGTTCATCAAAATTTTCGTTCGACATACCAACTGAAGTACCTATATAGATGCCCGTATCAGCATACAAAGAGAGTGTAACTAATAATAAATAGAGTATTTTTTTCAAACTTTGTCATTCCTGTTTCTGTATTAAATATTAAAATTATATCTAAAAAGTTGCAAATAAGATTAAAAGCTTTATTCTTTTGCTATAATTGCGAAAAAATTAAGGATTATTTCAATGGGAATTCCACAACCGGCATTTTATATCTTCAAGTGTGAGCAGTCTGCTCCTCCAGGTATGCCAAAACCATCATGTGTTACACCAGAAACGCAAGACCTGTTTCAATATACGGCGCAAAAGCTGATGAAAGAAGGGATTATGATGACTGCACCGATTGTGCGTACTTCATGTCTCAATCGTTGTTCAGCAGGTCCTGTTATGTTAGTAGAGCCGGGACATACAATGTATGTAGGCTTAAACAAAGAAAAGATTGACCGCATTATAGAAGAACATATAATCGGCGGAAAAGTTGTACAAGAGTATGTAATTGATTCTGAAATGTGGGATGAACCTATATCTCCTGCTGATGCAAAAAAACAGATGGGAATGTAGGAAACAGTCATGTTGATGGAAATGTTGTACAGCAAAATACATCGTGCTACTGTAACAGATGCCAATTTGAACTATGTTGGCTCGATTACCATAGATGAAGAACTTTTAGAAGCTGCCAAGATGAGAGTCGGACAAAAGGTCGAAATTCTCAACATCAACAATGGTGAGCGATTTTCTACCTATATAATTTTAGGTGAAAGAGGAAAACGCGACATTTGTTTAAATGGTGCTGCAGCAAGAAAAGTACACAAGGGTGATAAAGTTATCATTGTGGCCTATGGTACGTATGATGAAAAAGAACTTGAAAGCTACAAACCTAAAGTCGTTATTTTGGATGATGACAATAATATAGACACCATTCACGATGAGATTTAAGCATGAATGTGAGATATCATAGTGTTTGGTGATTTAGGTGATATGGGCAAACTCCTTGAGGGAATGCAGGAAAATGCTGCAAAACTTCAAGAAGAGTTGGCATCAAAAACTTTTAGTGTCAAAAGTGGCGGCGGACTGATTGAACTTACACTCAACGGAAACGGAGAAGTCATTGATCTCAATATTGATGATGAGCTCTTAAGTGACAAAGACTCTCTGCAGATTTTACTCATAGGTGCCATCAACGACGCAAACAAAATGGTACAACAAAATCAACAAAACAGTGCCTTGAGCATGTTTGGCGGACTCAAATAGGTGTTTCGCCTATTTTTACTGCTTCACCTTTTTCTTTTTAACCTTTATGCCTGCAAAGGCGGTTATGATTCTTGTGTGCAAAAAGCAAAAGATGCAAAAATTATGCAGGAAAACTCTCTTTTTATTCCCGTAAAAAACAATCAACGCATTGTTTACTCACACAAAAAACCAAAATCAAAAATTCTGAAATATGATCCCTTTCTTTCTCTTTATCTTATACAGGACAAGAAGCCTTTTGCATATCCTTATGATATAAATATGCGTTTACAGCTTGGAACTGCTGTACTCAATAATAAAACGGCAAAAGAGGGCAGGATAATAAAACATCAGATCGGACTGAATTTTTTTGGCAGATACAGCCAAAAATTTCCTGCGCCGGCAATTATCAGCAGCAGTTGCTGTTCGTTAGAAGCGATACTAAGCGCTAAAGGCGTAATAGAAAAGGAGTATCTGCACTATTTTCTTACAACAAAAAAAGTCCGATATGCTGATATTGGTATACGTGTACATGATGAAAACAAATCGATTTTGGTAGATGCGAGTGATCCTTTTATGCCAGACAATCCCTTTAAAGTGGGTGACTGCATAACAGAGTACGATAGAAAGAGCGTCAAAAATGCCGCATCATTGATGAAAAAAATTCTTTTTGCTCCTGTGGGTTCAAAGCATAGCGTAAAAATAAAACGGGGTTCAAAGTTTTTTAGCTTTGTGGTTCAAAGCCGAAAAAGATATGGTGGCGGTTATCTCAGTGATACCTTTTTGGAACAAAAGGGTATTTACTTTGATGAGGCTTTACATGTAAGCAAGATAGAGAAAGAGTTTCAAAATTATGGATTATATGTTGGAGACAGACTTATACAGGTAAATGGCGTGAGAGTAAAAAATCAAAATGAACTTCGTAAATATATACAAAACTTTAAAGATTACTCATCACTGCTGTTTGAGCGTAATAATTTTCAGTTTTTTGTAAATATTAAGTAGAAAAACAATACAATTTCAAATGCAAAACTTCGAGCAATTTTTATTAGAGAACTTACCGATATCCCAAAGTATTCATCCGACATATGAGGATGCACTGCAAAATATGCTTATAGCAGGCGGAAAAAGATTTCGTCCTGCACTTTTGCTTGGTGTTGTTAAAGCCTACAATCCCCTTATGCTTGAGTCTGCAAGGTATGCAGCCTTGGCTATAGAGTTTTTACATACCTATTCGCTGATTCATGATGATTTGCCGGCTATGGATGACTCTCCCCTGCGACGCGGTCATCCGACATTACATGTAAGCTTTGATGAAGTGACGGCAATTTTAGCGGGGGATGCTTTAAATACCTATGCCTTTGAATTTTTGGCAAATGCGCCGTTTTCTGATGAAATACGGATAAAACTTATCCGTGAACTTGCCAGCAACGGCGGATTGAACGGAATGGTTTTAGGGCAGGCAATAGACTGTTATTTTGAAAACAAACCTTTGGCACTTGAAGATATAAAGATACTCCACACAAATAAGACGGCTAAACTTATTGCGGCATCTTTAAAAATGGGTGCTTTGATTGTAGCAGAAGATGATGTGGCTCAAAAGCTCTATGATTTTGGAATAAAACTGGGGCTTTTGTTTCAGATTCAAGATGATATTTTGGATGTGACACAAAGCAGTGAAGAAGCAGGAAAACTGACAAACAACGATGAAGAGAAAAACAGTTTTGTGACTATATTGGGACTTGAAAAAGCGATGCAAGAAGCAAATGTTTTGGCAGATGAATTAAACAATGAAATGTGTAATTTTGATGAGA
>JALSLQ010000042.1 GCA_026988235.1 Sulfurimonas sp. | reverse complement strand
TGGTTATAACATAGATGAAGCTATAGTTTATGCAAGCGAATGTTCAAAAGAGGTGTTACATGTAACAGTGGAAGAAGAGGCTATATTGATTTTTACATCACCATCAAGTGTGCACTGTTTTTTAAAAAATCATACTTTTTTGCCAACACATCAAATAATAGTAATTGGTAAAACAACAGCAAAAGCAATACCTAAAAATTGTTCTTATATACTTAGTGATGAAACAACTATAGAAAGTTGCATGCAAATAGCATACTCTCTAAAATAAAAACAAGCATATTTTTAGTATAATTATCTTGTTAATCTGAGTAGTTCGTGTCAGCACGCATATGAGGGTTCTACATATTCAAATTGTGAATTAGTAGGCTTGTCGTGTGTCGATGATTTCGCTTGAGGTATGTTTACTCTGCCGATGAAACTGTCGCCGTCAGATAAGTCTCTCTTCACCCAAATTAGGCTTTTTAGAACCAAGCCAATAGTGTGACGGCTACTTGGATTACATTGTACAAAAATTTTATTTATTTCATAATAGTGGGATAAATAAATTTTTTAATAACTTATGGAGATGTGAATGAAAATATTAATCTTAGGTAGCGGTGGACGAGAGTATTCTATTACTCGTGCTATAAAAAATGAAGAACAAGAGCATGAGCTTTTTTTTCAGCCGGGAAATGGTGCTACAAATGACTTGGGTACTAATCTAAATATTAAAGATTATAATGATTTAGCAACATTTGTAAAAGAAAATGATATTGAACTCACAATTGTAGGTCCTGAAGCTCCTTTGGTTGACGGTGTTGTCGATATATTCAAAGCACAAGGCTTGACAATTTTTGGACCAAGCAAAGAAGCGGCACAACTTGAAGGTTCAAAAGTTTATATGAAAAACTTTTTGGCAAAGTATAATATTCCTACGGCAAAGTATATAGAGAGTGATTCTATTGAGGATTTATTTGCTTTTACCAATAAGTTGCAAACGCCTATCGTTGTTAAAGCTGACGGATTATGCGGTGGCAAAGGTGTAATTATCGCACAGTCACATGATGAAGCGAAAAAAGCGATTTCTGAAATGCTCAGCGGAAAAAGTTTTGGCGATGCCGGAAAAAAAGTAATCGTTGAAGAGTTTTTAGACGGGTATGAACTTTCGATGTTTGCAGTATGTGACGGAAAAGATTACATTTTACTCCCAGCTGCACAAGACCATAAACGCTTACTTGATGGCGATGAAGGTCCAAATACAGGGGGAATGGGTGCCTATGCTCCTACACCTCTTGTCGATGAAACCTTATATGAAAAGGTCAGAGAGCGGATTATTCGCCCAACCTTAGACGGCATGCAAAAGGAAGGGGCACCTTTTGAAGGTGTACTCTTTATCGGCATAATGGTAGTTAACGATGAACCGATTACTTTAGAGTTTAATGTCCGTTTTGGAGACCCAGAATGTGAAATTTTGATGCCTCTTATGACATCAAGTGTTTCTGATATGTTTTATAAAGCGGCAACAAATCGTTTAGGAGATATAGAAGTAAAATTTTCAGACCAGTATGCTGTAGGCGTTGTAATGGCGAGTGAAAACTACCCTTATGGTGCATCAACGCCGGCTGAAATTATTTTGGATGATGTCAAACATGAAGAGATAAAAAAATATACACACATTTCTTTTGCTGGTGTAGATAAAGAAGATGAAAAACTCTATGCAACAGGCGGACGAGTTTTAGTATGTGTTGGTTTAGGAAACAGCATAAAAGAAGCAAGAGACAGAGCATATTTACGATGCGGTCAAGTGCATTTTTCCGGGAAAAAACTGCGTACAGACATTGCATATCAAGCACTTTAGGATTATAAAATTTGAATGAAGAGATAGAAAAGCTACTTAACCGTGAACATTTACACCTTGCATCTATTAAAAAAAGAGCGATGGCATTTTTTATAGATGAAATGTTGCTCTCTTTTTTACTTATTATAGCGATGTCTGATTCGTTTTCAAATGCTAAAAGTGTTGAAGCAATCATAATATTAACAAACACATATATTATGCAATATATGATGATGAAAATTGTTTATCAAACTTTTTTTGTGATGCAGTATGGCGCTACACTGGGAAAATTGGCTATGAAAATAAAAGTCATAGATATTCAAACTTTAGATAATCCTAACTTTGCAGTTTCACTCAATCGAGCAATATTTAGAATAATTAGTGAGATGATTTTTTATCTTGGATTTTTATGGGGCATGTTTGATCCACAGCATCAAACATGGCATGATAAAACGGCAAAGACTTTGGTTATTGATGCTTAAAACACTTTTTCTTTTTCTTATAATTTTTGTTAGCTTGCTAAATGCGGATAATAAGGTAGAAATATTCTCATCATCCATTAATTCCAAAGGTGATATTGTTCATGCAAACGGCGGTGTCACCGTTGTGTATAAAGAGTATTTTTTAACTGCAGACCGTTCTGTATATGATAGAAAAACACAAAATTTAGAACTTTTTGGACACGTAAGACTCAAACATAATAAAAAGTATAAAATATTAGGAAAATATGCAAAGCTGAATTTGGCAAAAAAAGAACGATATTTTAAACCGTTGTATCTATTGGATGATAAATCTGATGTGTGGATAAGTGCAAATGAAGGCAAAGCAAAAGCAGAAATGTTAGATATCACATCTGGTTCAGTCAGCGGATGTGACCCTATGAATCCTTTATGGACGATGGAATTTTCTTCATCTGATTATAATACTGATTCAAAATGGCTCAATCTTTACAACACACGACTTTACATTTATGATATACCAGTATTTTACACGCCATATTTTGGGTATTCTTTAGATACAACACGAAGAACGGGACTTCTCAAACCATCATTTGGAATCTCTTCAACAGAAGGATTTTATTATGAACAGCCAATCTATATTGCGGAGCAGAACTGGTGGGATTTAGAGATAAATCCGCAGATACGAACAAGTAGAGGTGAAGGTGTTTACAGCACTTTTCGATTTGTTGACTCACCTGTTTCCCATGGAGAATTTAGAGTAGGTTATTTTAAAGAAAAAAAAGATTATTTTTTAAAAAATAATTTGCAAAACCAATCTCATTATGGCTTTAATTTTAAATATAATAATACAAACCCTTTAAACCAATGGTTTGGATTGAATTTATCCGGGCAGTCCGGTGTTTATGCAGATATTAATCATATGAATGATGTAGACTACATAAATCTTGCAGCAAATAATAACGCAATACAGCAAGCAACAGCTACACAAGTTCTCTCAAGAATAAATCTGTTTTATAATACAAATGATGACTATATTGGTACATATTTTAAATATTATGAAGACTTGACGCTACAAACAAATGATAATACCTTGCAAAAACTACCGACAATTCAATATCACCATTATTTAGACACATTTTTACAAGACCATTTGTTATATTCATTTGATATCCAAAGTAATAATATTCAAAGAATCATAAATAAAAAAGTCATTCAAACTGATGTGAATTTACCTATCACTTTGCAAACATCCTTATTTGATGAATATCTTAATATTTCTTATCAAGCAAATATGTATTTGCAACACTCCAAGTTTAGTGGACATGAACAGACGCAAATTCCCGGTTTTGAATACCACGATGGTTTCTATGCAAGAAATTATCATACAATTTCTGTTTCGACACAACTTACAAAAGCCTATGAAAACTTTAGTCATGTTATGGGTGTAGAGGTTCAGTATAATCGAAAAGGATGGAGTAAAAAAGATGGTTTTTATGATGATAATTTAGACTATTGTTCAGACTTTACAAATAAAGCAGACCCAAATTATGCCCAAAGATGTGAATTTTTTAATATTTCTGCCATTCAAAATGATACACAAATAGATTTTAAACAATATTTTTATGATAAGTCTGCACATGAGATTCTTTATCATAGACTTTCTCAAAATATTTCTTATGAAAATACTAAAGAGAGATACGGAGACTTAGAAAATGAACTTGATTATAAGGTGACGAGTTTTTTATCTTATTACAACAATATGTTTTATAATTATAAAGAGAATAAATTTTCAAAGATTTTCAATCAAATTTCTTTTAATAAATATGGGCTTAATATAGCACTCTCACATCTTTATAAAGATACATTTTTGCCAAGAACACTAACATATACACCCTATACAAGTTATTTTACATCTTCTGTGAAATACAGATATAATGCACATTATTCATATAATGCAAGTTATAATTATGACATAGAAAAGAAAGAAAGAAAAAGCATGTCTTTAGGATTTATATATACAAAAAGATGCTGGGATTTTGGTATATCATATACAGAAAACAATAGACCAGTTTTAACTACCGTCGGTTCTGCTAATTCATCAGTATATGACAGATATATCTTTTTGACAATAGTATTAAAGCCATTAATGAAAGAAAATACAGGGAAGTCATTTCTTTCGTATAAACTGAAAAATGCTGCAAAATAGGATGTGCTGATATGCAAAAATATAAAAATATTCTCCTCAACAGAGAAGACGCAGCAAACAAACTTCGAGATGTTCTTCCTATGCAAAAACTTAAAGAAGAAACATGGAATATTGTTGCTGTTTCAAAAGGTGGATTGGAATTGGCATCTTTTATAAAAGGGAAGTTGAAAAATAACTTGGAAATTCTTTTTTCAGAAGCTATTATGGCGCCCAATAATCATGAATGTGAAGTTGCAAGAGTCAGTGAAACGGAAGAAATTGTGTTGAATGAAGAGTTGATAAATTCTTTTGAAATACAATATGATTATATTTATGGGGAAGCTCATAGAAAGCATGAAGAAGATATACTTAGCTATATATATAAATATCGTAAAGGAAAGCCATTTGCGAATATGCAAAATGAAGTGGTTTTACTTGTAGATGAGGGAAGTGAAACCGGTAGTAAGTTTATGACTGCACTGAAAACAATTTTGGCGCAAAAACCAAAAGCGGTTTATATCGCAACACCACTCCTTCCAAGCGATGTTTTGGAATTGTTAGAAACTTTTGTTGATGATATATTTTTTCTGCACGATATAGATGATTATGTGGAAACAGCACTATATTATGAGAATTTAGAAACGATAGATGATGAAAAGATTGAAGAAATACTAAGTAAAGATTTAAAGGATAATAGATGACATATGATGTAAAGTTGGAATTAGAAAATAGAATTGAAGAATATTCATTTGGAGATGTTGCAAAACAGGCGAATGGTTCTGCATGGCTTAAATCCGGTAAAACTGTGATATTGGCAACCGTAGTCATAGATGAGACAGAAATAGTAAAAGATGATTTTTTACCTTTGACTGTTCAGTATATAGAAAAAACATATGCAGCGGGAAAAATTCCAGGTGGATTTTTTAAGCGTGAAACAAAGCCAAGTGATTTTGAGACCTTAACATCTCGTATAGTTGACAGAAGCCTTCGTCCATTGTTTCCAAAAGGATTTGGACATCCGACACAAATCACAATTATGGTGTTTTCTGCTGATGCTGAGGCAGATATGCAAGTTCTCGCACTCAACGCGGCTTCCGCAGCACTTTTTACATCAGATATAGATATTAACAGCAGTGTATGTGCCGTGCGTGCAGCTAAAGTTGATGGCGAACTTGTTTTAAATCCAACACTTTCACAGCTGAAAAATTCTACATTAGATTTGTATCTTTCAGGAACAAAAGATGACCTGCTTATGATTGAAATGCGTTCAATCGGCAGTGAAAAAGTTGATGTAGAAGATACTTATGAGCCAATGCTTGATCCTATGATGGACCCGAGTTTAGGTACTATAGTGATAGATACACATGTATCAAATGCAATGCCAGAAGATGAACTGATTGCAGTGCTTGATAAAACAGAAAAAGTACTTTTCGCATCCAATGTTGAGTTTGAAGTGGCTTTTGGTCCATATCAAAAAGAGTTAAAACCGTTGGATTTAAAGACGGACGGCTTAAATGAAGAGATGGTATCTTTTGTTAAAGAGCGTCATATGCAAGATATTTCAAATGCTATGAATCAAATGGCAAAATCTGAACGCTCAACCGCCTTGCGAAATCTAAGAAAAAGAATTCTTACAAATAACATAGAATGGGATGAGCTTGAGTTAAAAGCAGCAATAGAAGCGGTAAAAAAAGAGCAGGTACGCTCACAAATACTCAATGAAAAAGTAAGAGCTGATGGGCGTAAACTAACAGAAATTAGACCTATTACTATTGATACAAATGTTTTACCAGCTGCACACTCATCATGTTTGTTTACACGCGGGCAGACACAGGCTCTAGTTATTTTAACAATGGGTGGAGCAAAAGATGCACAAATGTTTGAAGGGCTTACGGATGAAGGCACACAAAATGAAAATTTTATGGTTCATTATAACTTTCCGGGATTTTCAGTTGGTGAAGCTTCTCCGATTCTGGGAACAAAAAGACGCGAGCTTGGACATGGAAATTTGGCGAAGCGTGCACTTGAAGCGATTGTTAACCTTGACGGACAGACAATTCGTTTGGTGTCTGAAATATTAGAATCAAATGGTTCTTCTTCAATGGCAACGGTATGTGGGGGATATTTGGCACTTAAGGCGGCTGATATTGAGACAAGCGATACGATAGCAGGTATTGCTATGGGTATGGTAAGTGATGGGGAGCATTATGCAATTCTTTCTGACATTATGGGGCTTGAAGATCATGATGGCGATATGGATTTTAAAGTAACGGGTTCAAAAGAGGGTATTACTGCAATGCAGATGGATATTAAACTCGGTGGAATTAGTCTTAACATATTAAAAGAAGCGTTGTATCAGGCTAAAGAAGGGCGTGCGCATATCATAGATATTATGCTGGATGCAGAATCAAAAATAAAATTCAATGATGGCGTTCTTCCATCAACAGAGTTTTTTCATATTGACCCGGGATTTATCGGTGAAATTATAGGGCAAGCTGGAAAAACTATTCGTGAAATGATTGAAAAATTTGAAGTTGCCATTGATATAGACAAAAAAGATGGCAAAGTAAAAATTACAGGGAAGAACAAAGAGGGTGTTCAGGGTGCAAAAGAGCATATTCACAAAATTGTCAATGCACCGAAAAAAGAAAAAATAAAGTACCAAGTAGGCGAAAGATATGAAGGGACTGTCAAAAAAATAGTTGACTTTGGTGCTTTTGTAGAGTTGCCTGATGGTACGGACGGCTTACTCCATATATCTAAACTTTCAAAAGATAAAAGAGTAGATAATGTACATGATGTGTTAAAAGAAGGTGATAAAATTACTGTGGAAATTTTAGAATTTAAGGGAAATAAAATCTCTTTAGGTCTATAATTCCAACATCAATTTCTAGTAGGGAAATCTAGGCATTTATGTTTGGGTTGCTTCATTACATGTAATGAGGTTACGCTATCCGAACGGGTTGTAATTATTTTAAGGAACAAAATATGAAAAAAATTCTTTTTCTTTTAGTAGCACTTTCTGTTGCTGCATTCGCAAATGACGGTGATGTTGCTAACCAAACACTTAAAGCATACTCAATGATTGCTGCTGGTCTTGGTCTTGGTCTTGCTGCATTAGGTGGAGCTATCGGTATGGGTCATACTGCTGCTGCAACTATTGCTGGAACTGCTCGTAACCCAGGTCTTGGTGCTAAACTTATGACTACAATGTTCATCGCTCTTGCAATGATCGAAGCACAAGTTATTTATGCTCTAGTAATTGCGTTAATCGCACTTTACGCTAACCCATATTTAGGTTAATCTCTAAAGATTACTAAATATACCTCAGACTTAACTCTTTGAGAGTTAAGTCATTTTTATACCACATAAAACGCGCAGGTGGTGGAACGGTAGACACGCAACGTTGAGGTCGTTGTGCCTTCGGGTGTGGGGGTTCAAATCCCCCTCTGCGCACCACAACGACCTATTTTAGAGACTTTCAAAGCGATATTAAAAACTCATAAAACCCTTATTTACCCCTTACTTATAAACTACAATAGAATTATCAAAATTATCAAACTGTTTTTCTAAATAATTAACATATACATCATAGACCATTTGAGTATTTGCATGACCAAGAAGCTGTGCAAGTTGTACAGGAGAAACAAGCTGATTATAAAGCATATTTGTAGCGTATGTATGACGCGTATTGTATGCCAAAAATAAAATTCACAAAAAATAAAATGATAACTATGGGAATAATATCAAAAGTAAAATATGAAATAGATGGAAAAACAATCTATGTAACAGATGAAACAGGAACAGGAATGGTTTTCAAAATGATTAACAAAAACACTATGTATACTGAAATGCTAGGTGGAAAAATAAAATACAAAAAAATAAATTAAAAAATATGTTACAATTACATAAGTGGAAGAGAGCCAAAAGCTCCCTTTTTAATATAACGGTGGGGCAAACACCATTAAAACCACTTACTTATATGCATCCTCTCTAGTTGTTACATGCACAACTAAAATTACAAGCTTATCATCATATTTTTTATATATAACTCTATATGAACGAAGTTTCAAACGATATAGAACTTCTTTTTGTCCTTGAAGTTTTTTTATTTTACCAGTAGACATAAGTAAAGCTTGATACTCATTATTAAATTTTTTGATAAAATTATTCAATGTATTACGAATGAATTGTATATCAGCTTTATTTATTTTTTTGAAATCTTTTTTTGCACTTGATTTAAAATCAATTTTGTACATCTAATTCCAATTCTTTAAAAAAATCTTCCATAGAAATAGTAGGTCCATTATCCTCAAGTCTTTTTTCAGCTATTTTTAAATCTATATAATCAAAATACATATCAAGGGCAGAAGCTATAATATGACTTTTTTTCTGCTTAAGTTCTTTAGCATAACGCTCCATATCATTAACAATAGGCGTAGGTAATGTTATATTTAATCTTGAAGTATTCATTGTATCATTCCTTTAACTTAATGTGTATAATTATACACTATTTTATATATTAAATCAATATATTAAGGGTAGGACTTTTTAAAATCCCCCTCTGCACACCATCATTAAATTTCATTATTTTTCCATGCTTGAATAGCATCATTAAGACTTTCAAATCCGCTCTCTTTTCCTATTATGAATATTTCATCAAATATATAACAGGTAACTCTTGTGTTTGGTTCGAGTAGGAACACTGCATACTCTTCATTGTTCTTTTTGTTGACGGACAAAACACGCATAGTATCAACAATATCACCAACTTGTGGAGTTACATCAAACTCAACACCTATTAATTTTTTACCATCACTGGAATAAATAGCCATCATTACCTCTATTTTTTAGTATAATATGTGTACTAATTATACTAAAAGAATAGGAAAATTATGAAAATAGCAAAAAATATAACAGATTTAGTAGGAAATACACCATTAATCAGACTGAATGAGGCATCAAAAATCACAGGTGCTACAATATTGGGAAAATGTGAATTTATGAACCCGACAAGTTCAGTCAAAGACAGAATAGGATTTAACATGATTCGCAGAGGTGTAGAATCTGGACGCATTAAAGACAAGACAACCATCATAGAACCTACAAGTGGCAATACGGGCATTGCTTTGGCGGCAAATTGTGCTGCCCAAAATTTGAAGCTTATATTGACTATGCCTGAATCTATGAGTATTGAGAGGCGTAACCTCCTCAAAGCACTTGGTGCGGAATTGGTTTTAACACCTGCTGCGAAGGGTATGAATGGGGCAATTCAAAAGGCGATAGAGTTACAAGAGTTTACCCCTGATTCGATTATTTTACAACAATTTGAAAATCCTGCGAATCCAGAAATACATGAGATTACAACGGCACAAGAGATTTTAAATGATACAGATGCAAATGTCGATGCTTTTGTGGCAGCTGTTGGTACGGGTGGAACACTGACTGGAACTTCAAAGGTACTTAAAGAGCATATTGCAAATATAGCTGTTTTTGCGGTGGAGCCTGAAGCATCAGCCATCCTTTCAGGAGAAAATCCTGCTCCTCATAAGATTCAAGGTATCGGTGCAGGTTTTGTTCCTGCTATTTTAGATACATCTTGCTATAGTGAAGTCATCAAAGTCAGCAATGAAGATGCCATTGCAACGGCAAGAATGTTGGCAAAGAGAGAAGGCTTACTGGTTGGCATATCTTCTGGGGCAAATGTGTATGCCGCTATGCAGATAGGCATGCGTGAGGAGTTTCAAGGAAAAATAATTGTTACAATTTTATGTGACACAGGAGAAAGATATTTAAGTACAGAACTTTTTAGTGAATAATATACAGTATTTAGAGACTATCAAGGTGTTAGATGGGAAGTTTTATAACCTTGAATATCATCAAAGGCGTCTGGATAAAACAGTCAAAAATGCAAATATTATACTCAAAGAGATTATAATTCCTCCTCTTTGCGGGTTATTTCGATGCCGTGTTATTTACAATAACAATAATTATGAGATTT
>JALSLQ010000041.1 GCA_026988235.1 Sulfurimonas sp. | reverse complement strand
AAAATAGAAGATGTAAGTTTTTCACCTGAACTCCCAGAAGGTATCAATGCAGAGTTTCGTCCGCTTACACTTTTTTTTCTTGCTGGATACACATTTGAAACTGCAAGAATTGAGAATAATCTACTGATTTTTGAGGCTGGTTTTGGAAGCGATAATTTTGGTAGTGTTGTAAGCGTACCACTTTTGAGTATTTTACAAATTATTGTAGATGAAACACCAGTTTTAATTAATATATCAGCTTATAAGGAAGATACAACAGAAGAAACAATCAAGATAGATGAGAGCGGAGTGAAAAACTCCATGGCATCATTTCTCTCAAACCCTGAAAATTCTAAGTTTATAAAATAATTTATACTTTACTTAATGAAAGGAGATAGTTTACAACATTATCTACAAATGCATCATGTTTTCTCTCTTTAAGGTAAGCTATATAAAAATTTCTTGTGATTTTATGATTTTTAAGTCTTGCTTCATAAAGTCGTCCCTCTTCAATCTCTGATTTGATTACATGACGAGACATAATTGACACAAGCGGTCTTTCCGCATTTTTGTCTGCATGAAGAATAGACTCTTTAATAGAAGTCGGACTAGTGAGGACACCTATAACATTAAAATTATTACACTGTACACCAATCTCTTCAAAAACTTCAGATGTTAATTTTCTTGTATGTGACTCCTCGTTACGGCAAATCCAGTCAAAATCAAGTAAATCATCTGCACTGAGATGTTTTTTGATTGGTTGATTTGAAAAAAGCATTAACTCATCTTCTACCCATTCTCTGTAGATAATGCCATCTCTAAAAATAGGTGATTCTATTAAGGCAACATCTATTTTTTTATCTTCTAATTGGTCAATAATATTTGAAGAGAGATCAACATTCATAAATACTTCATTGTTGATGCGTTTTTTTATTTCACCAAGATAATTTGGAAGCACATAGTTACCGATTGCGAAAGAAGAACCCATAACAAATGTGAATTCTTTATTTATGATTTTTAATAAATCTTTTTCACTGTTTTGTATAGACTTTTCAAGCCTTTGAGCGATTCTATAGAGGTCTTCACCTTCTTTTGTAAGAATGATTCCATTTTTCTTTCTATCGACTATTTTAGTATCAAGGTATTCCTCAATAAACTTAATTTGTTGGGTTACAGCAGGCTGTGAAATTCCTAGTTTTGCTGATGCTTTTGAGAAACTTTTCTCTTTTATAACCATCAAAAAAGTGTGTAATTTGGCAAAATCTTTTAACATAATAATTCCTATAAGTAATAATAATAGTAAAATTATAACTGATAATTATAATTATTGCAATAGTTTTGTAATAATTTATGACAATTTAGCTATAATAAATGTAATTAAGAAATACATCTAATGGTAGTGGCATATAATGGAAAAGATATTTAGTAAATTAAATGAGTCTCAATCAGCAGCAGTGAAACAAACAGAAGGACCTGTACTCATCCTTGCAGGGGCAGGAAGTGGGAAGACTACAACAATAATCTCGCGTTTGGCATATTTAATAGAAGAAGTAGGTATTCCTGCTTCAAATACACTGACGCTTACATTTACAAACAAAGCAGCAAAAGAGATGAAAGAGCGTTCTCTTGCAATGATAGAAAATGTTGCTTATCCTCCAATGCTTTGTACATTTCATAAATTTGGTCTGCTTTTTTTAAAGTTTAATATACATCTTTTAAATAGAGCCAATAATTTTGTTGTGATAGATACCGATGATAAAAAAAGAATTATCAAAAAAATAAATTCTGAATTGCCTACTCCTTTAATAGCAAGTGAAATTTCCAGATATAAAAATTCTTTGATGAATCCTGATGATGCCTACAAACAGGCTGAGCTTTTTAGCTATAAGCAAATTGCCGAAATTTTTGCAGAATATGAAAAGTATTTGTCAGAAAATAATTTAGTAGATTTTGATGATTTAATAGCACTTACATATAAACTTTTGGATGAAAATTCAGAGTTAGCGAAGGCTACATCACAAAAGTATCAGTATATAATGATTGACGAATATCAAGATACCAATGAACTGCAGTTAAAACTATTGCAAAAACTATGCACTGCACATAACAATTTATGTGTAGTAGGCGATGATGATCAAAGTATTTACGGTTGGCGTGGTGCAAATATTCGTAACATTATGGAATTTGATCAAGATTTTTCAGGAACACATGTCTTTAAACTGGAAGAAAATTATCGTTCACGCGCGCCAATCTTAAGAGTTGCGAATGCACTTATTGAACACAATCGTTCTCGCCTAGGTAAAAATTTAATAGCAACACGAGGCAGTGGTGATGATGTGGCAACTCTCAATTCTAATGATGAGAATGAAGAGGCAAGAAAAGTGGCGATGAAGGTGCAAAAATTACTAGACAGTGGTGTAAGAGCAAAGGAAATAGCTATCCTTTACAGAGTAAATGTACTTTCTCGTTCTATTGAAGAGGGCTTAAATCGTTCTGGTATTAATTACAAACTAGTTGGCGGATTACGATTTTATGATCGTGCTGAAATTAAGGATTTAATATCTTATATAAGGGTGATAACTAACAATCATGATGATTTTTCTTTTAAGCGTATTGTCAATAAACCTAAACGCGGATTAGGTAAAGCGAGTGTAGACAAAATAGAATTGGCAGCACATGCAAAAGGTACTTCGATTTACGAATACATTAACAATGCCACGATGGAAGAACTTGAAGGATTGGTAAGAAAGAAGAATGCTGCAACACTCAAAGAATTCATTAAAAATATTGAACTTATTGCGGAAGTAGCCACAGAGTCTACCTATGAGTTTATAGATGTTTTAGAAGCGACTTTTTCCCTGAAAGATATTTATAAAAATATGCAAGACGGCGAGGAAAGAATTTTAAATATGGACGAGTTTTATGGGCTTTTTAGAGATTTTGTTAAAAAATCACCAGAGAGTTCTTTAGATGAATTTTTAAATGAACTTACTTTACAGAGTGAGCAGGATCAAGTTGAAGGAGAAAGTATTTATATGATGAGTATTCATGCTTCAAAAGGTTTGGAATTTGAACATGTTTTTGTCATAGGGATGGAGGAGGGCTTTTTGCCATTGACGGGTGATGGAAGTGACCTAGAAGAAGAGAGGCGACTCGGTTATGTTGCGTTTACTCGTGCAAAAGAGACGCTGACGCTTTGTCATGCGGGAAGTCGTTTTTATAAAGGGCGTAGAAGTGACTTAGAAAAAAGCCGTTTTTTCAATGAAGCAGGTTTATGCAAGGGTTCTTTGAAATGTGAAAAAAATACATCTTTTAAAAAAGGTGATTTAATACGCCACAAAATTTTTGGGACAGGGCGTATTGTCGGTGTAAGTAAATCTGGAAGGGAATTTAAACTCAATATTAATTTTGCAGGAATCAAACGCGATATTCTTGCCTCATTTGTAGAGAGATTATGAATCGTCTGTTTGTTGCGTATAAACCTTCCGGTATCGGTTCAAACAAGTATTTGTATACATTAAAAAATAAATATAAAAATAAGAAAGCTGGTTTTGCGGGGACACTTGACCCTTTTGCAAAAGGAGTGCTTCTTGTAGGTTTCGGTTCACATACAAAACTCTTTAGATTTCTCAATAAAACGCCAAAAACTTACAAAGCAACACTGTGGTTAGGAGCAAAAAGTGATACACTTGACACCGAAATGATAGAAGAAGTGGCGATAATGCCAAGTTTTCCTTTAAAAAAGGTGCAAGAAGCACTTTTGTCGTTGCAGGGAAATTTGGAATATGAACCACCGATTTTCAGTGCAAAGCGCATCAACGGTCAGCGTGCTTATGATTTGGCACGGGCAGGAAAAGAGGTTGTACTCAATAAAATCCATTCAAGGGTGTATGATATACAACTCATACACTACAGTCATCCCTTTGTCACTTTTGAAGCGACAGTCAGTGAGGGTACCTATATTCGATCACTTGGTCGTCTCATTGCTCAAAAACTTGGTCTGGAACATGGCAGTTTAAGTATGTTGGAACGACTTAATGAGGGACAGTTCAAATATGAAAATGAAAAAGCTTTAAATATAAAAAATTCTTTAAATATTGCACAGAATTATTATCTGAGCGATGCCGATAATGTAAAATATGGAAGAGTTCTTGCTTTACAAGATTTACAATTGCAAGAAGACGGAACATATTGGTTAGATAATGGTAATATGATTTCTGTTATCACCATACAAAACGGTACAGTAAAATATGAATTAGGTAGGATAGAATGTTAGTACTTGCAAGAAAAATAGATGAATCCATTGTTATCGGCGATAATATTATTGTAAAAATTATTTCTATAGAAAATGGTGTTGTAAAACTCGGCATTGATGCACCAAAAAATATTTCTATCGTTAGAAATGAGCTTATTGAAGAAGTAAAAGAGACAAACAAAGCAGCATCTTTAGAAACAGTAAGCGAAAATGACATTGCTTCATTGAACAAAATATTGGGAAAATAAAGAGTACATGAAAAAATATAAGGCGTATGCTAAAGTCAATATTTTTTTAAAAATAACGGGACGCAGAGGCGAGTACCATGAAATAGTTTCAAGATTTATGCGTGTGAACGATTTATATGATGAACTCTCATTTATATCAAAAAAAGATGTGGACGCAAAAGCAAATGAATTTAAAATAATTGGTAATTTTTCTTGTGAGACAAAACAAAATACTATTTATAAAGCGTATGTGGCACTGCAAGAAATAACATCAAGTTCAGCATTAGAACAACTCATGCAAAACTATGCTATTACAGTCGATAAAAATATCCCCGCTTTTGCAGGACTTGGTGGTGGGAGCAGTGATGCTGCGACTTACTTAAAAATGTGCAATGAGGTACTTCATTTAGGTTTGAGTTTAAATGAACTTGCACAAATAGGCTTACATGTAGGTGCAGATGTGCCGTTTTTTATTTATGGATACGAAAGTGCAAATGTAAGCGGTATAGGCGAGGTGGTAGAAGAGTTTGATGAGGAACTTTTAAAATTTGATATATTTACTCCAGATATTGAAATCAGTACACCAAAAGTATATAAAGCATATAGAGAAAATTTTTATGAACCCATAGATGGTTTTAAAGTCCAAGAGTTTAAGAATTTAAAGTCAGTAGATATACTCAAAGGACTAAGTGCAAAAGATGCAAATGATCTATTTGCACCAGC
>JALSLQ010000040.1 GCA_026988235.1 Sulfurimonas sp. | reverse complement strand
ATGCGTGATTTTGCCATGGGCGTACTCCTTAACGCAGTTTTTTATTTTTGCGTTATTGTAGCATAACTTTAGTAATTCAAAAAAAGAGTCTTTTTGTCCGTTGTTTTTTTGTACTCAATTCAAGTAAACTTATCTTATGAAAAATTATGATGAAGAACTTTTAGAAAATCTAGCTCAAAAAATAAAATATTATAGAACTCACTTAGGACTTTCTCAAGAAAAATTAGCAGAAAAATGTGATTTTGATAGAACCTATATCAGTCTATTGGAACGAGCGAAAAGAAATCCATCTTATTTAAGTTTAGAAAAACTTTGTGTTGGATTAGAAATTGAGTTGAGTGAATTATTAAAGGGGAAACAATAAAAGATAAAGAAAAGATTATTGCATTATTCAATAAAAATGTAAAAGGTAAGAAATCTGATACAAGTACTAATAATCAGCGTCATGATGGGAAAGATGGACACTGGTTAGAAACCCAAATGGGCATTATTCATAATGGATACAACGAACCTGATTTATTTGGTTATGAGATGAAGAACCAAACAACATCAGGTAAAATTACTTTTGGAGATTGGCAACCTGATGAGTATATTTATATTCATGGTAGAGGTAAGAATCCCAAAAGAAATGATACAAATAAAAACTTTGAATTAACACGTGATAATTTTCTTGAATTCTTTGGTAAGCCTAATGAAAAAAAATCTGGTCGCTTATCTTGGTCAGGAATTCCTTGTCCTACTTATTTTAATCAAATGAGTGAATATGGACAACTTTTAACAATAGATGAAGATGAGAACATCATTATTACCTATAATTATTCTAAAGATAAACGAGATAATAAGAATGATATTCTCCCTCTTAATTTAAAAATGGATAACATTGTAATTGCTAAATGGTACAAAAAGAAACTAAAGTTAAAACTAGAACGAAAGTTTAATCAAAAAGGGTGGTTTACTTGTAAAAAAGATACAAATGGAGTCTATCAATCTATTCATTTTGGGAATCCAATAAACTATGATTCTTGGATTCAACTCTTCAAAAATAAAATTGTATTTTTTGATAGTGGAATGTACCAAGGTAATAAACGACCTTACGCACAATGGAGAGCAAATACAACCTTTTGGCATACCTTAATTACAGATAGTTATTAACTGTCTATATGTTTATATATCTCTTTAGCTAATTCACGAATTACAGGAACAGCCACTGAGTTTCCAAACTGCTTATATGCTTGTGTATCACTAACTACAATTTTAAAATCATCAGGAAAACCTTGTAAGCGTCCTGCTTCTCTAGGAGATAATTTTCTTGGATTTTTATCTTTTTGTTCTATTAAAATTTCTGAACCATCTTTATAATATCTAGCACTTATGGTACTTGTGTATTCAGACTCTTCATTAAACATACAATATCCAAAACCATTTCCTTTAGCTTTATGCTCTTTTTTACGGCGTTGATGTCCTGCCCAAAGCTTATCTGAAATGGTATATTTTATATCTACATCTTCTTCTAAAATATCACCTAATCTTACTTGTTTATCTAAAGGTTTTGGAAATTGAAACTCTATACTATGGTCTAAGAAAGCAATAATATAAATTCTCTCTCTATTTTGAGGAACGCCAAAATCTTTTGCATTTAAAACTTCTGAAAAGACTCTATAGCCTAACTCCTCTAAAGTCTCTTTTACAACTCTAAAAGTATTACCCTTATCATGATTTTTGAAGCCTTTGACATTCTCTAAAAAAAGAACTTGTGGTTTATGATACTTTGCAATTTGAGCAATATCAAAAAAGAGTGTTCCTCGTGTATCTTCAAAACCTTTTTTTAATCCTGCATTTGAAAAAGGCTGACAAGGAAATCCTGCTAATAAAATATCAAAAGGTGGTATCTCTTGGGATTCTATTTTAGTAATGTCTCCAGATGGTAAATGACCATAATTACTAGCATAAGTCTGCTGTGCAAATTTGTCTATTTCAGATGCGAAAACAAAAGAACTTTTATCTTTAAAAACCTCTTCAAATCCAAGCCTAATCCCACCAACTCCTGCAAAAAGGTCGATAAATCTATAAGATGATTTTGTTTGATTATCTATATTATTAAATTGTAAGGTCATATCTAATTGCCTAAAATGTGGATTAAGTATTGCCATAATTATACCTTTTTATTTACATAGTCTAATTATAAGAAAAGTAGTTTATACTTTCAAGAAATATGTCAAATTGTAATATTTTAGAGATTTCCCCCACTTTCCTGCTATACTAACAAACATACAAAAAAAGGAAACCAAAAAATGTGCCTAATCCTAACCATCGTCCTCTTCATCTTTGCCATTCAAAACTTACTCATTGAAAATTGGCTTACAGGCGTAGTGCAACTTCTGATTGCTCTTGGTTTTTTGTTGCT
>JALSLQ010000039.1 GCA_026988235.1 Sulfurimonas sp. | reverse complement strand
CAAAGGCTGTCATTCCAAAAAATAGAAGTGCCCGATACTATGTTATGCAACTTTTTGAAGGAGAAGATTTAAATAATTATCTGGCATCACACTTACATGTAACAATAGATGATGCGGTTGAACTTGCGCAAACACTTTTAAATATGTCCCAATTTCTCCTCAAATATGATCTGGTACACGGCGATATTAAGCCTAACAATATTATGATTGCCAAAATCGATGCGGATACTACAGAATACAAAGTTATTGACTTTGGCAGCATAACAGAGATATTTTCAGAAGAATCCCGTGCCGGAACACCGAGTTTTTTAGCGCCTGAACGATTTCAAGGAGAATCCATAAGTGAAACAACCGAAATATTTGCCATTGGTGTTACACTCTATGTGAGCCTAACAGGGAAATACCCTTACGGTGAAATAGAACCCTTTCAAAATCCTTTGTTCAAAGAGGCTAAAAAGCCAAGTCACTATAATTCAAATATACCCGACTGGCTAGACAGTGTGATAATGCGTTCTATTGCTTTAGAAAAAGACCAAAGATATGAACATTATTCTGAGATGAAATATGAACTTACACATCCACAGAGAGTAAAACCCTATTTTATTAAAAATGCACCACTTATTGAAAAATCACCCTTACTCTTTTATAAGAGAGCTTTTACTATAATGACAGTTATAAACTTTGTGCTTATCTATTTGCTATTAAAATAAAAGGAAATATATGAATTGGTTTCATTTTTTTCAATCAAAGCCTCATTGTTCAAAAAGCTTTGGAAGAGGCATACATGCAGATATTGCAAAAAATGAAGAAGAGCTGTTCAACAAAGCATATGAAGCATTTGAAAAAAAAGAAATTTTAGATGCATATACATTCTTTTTCAATTCATTAATGAATTACAAAGATGGAATTTTCAACAACAACATT
Source organism: Sulfurimonas sp. (assembly GCA_026988235.1). Lineage (GTDB taxonomy): Bacteria > Campylobacterota > Campylobacteria > Campylobacterales > Sulfurimonadaceae > Sulfurimonas. The sequence continues at coordinate 1,524 of JALSLQ010000039.1, read as the reverse complement.
ATACTTACTCCAAAAAAAGAGTCCCTAAAATTTATTATTTATCAAGGCAGTGCAAAAATCAACGGCCTTGTAACAGAGAAAAAACTCTACGCTGAAGTGACTATGGTCAAAGCAAAAAATGCAAATGTTGCACTCAAACGCTATGCACTTGAAAGAAACTACCAGTTTACCTATGTAAATTACTGCAGTGACGGCGAATATATAAAACTAAAACTCAATCTTGACAATATTACTATGACCCCAAAAAAAGCTTTTTATCCTTTAAGGGAATTGGCACTGAATGCAGATTATGACAAAGAACATATGCTCAGTGAATTTGAACAAAAAGAGTTAGAGGATATAGGTCATATTCAAAAGCTTGACACTGCCGAGTTACATGTAAAGTATAAATTTCTACATAAATGGATAGAAGAGCTCAATACAAAAATACAGACATTGCCTGCAGAGGACAGTATAGGTATGCAGGCATTTTTATATCTAAACTTTTTATTTAGAATTGACTATCTTTTGGTACCAAAATTTAAAATTTATCAAAAAATGACGAAAAAACTCCAAAATTATTTTGCAGATGAAGAGACACTGCCCGAAGTAAAAAATGCGGAACTGGCAAAATATATTTTAAGCCTTGAAAAGCTTGAATTTGATGAATTTAGTCAAAATTTCTATGAAGCCAAATATACATTCAGCCAAATTGAAAAAAGTTCTTATGATGAGTTTGTTGACTTCATAGAAGAATCACTTCTAAAACTCAGATGGTACAAAAACAACCGCCATCCACAAATCATACCGACAATTTACAGTTATATCGCCCTTTATGCGCTTTATAACTATGGCTTAAACCCTGCAGCCAGAAAATTACTTCATATTTATGTTTGTGTTATTTATGCCGAATACTTGAATGCTTTGGGATGTAAAGGATATTATGATACGCAAAAAAACCAATTTTTAGAAAGTGACATAATATCTGAAATTGAAGAGACAGTTTCAAAATATAAACATCAGTATAAACTGCTTCGAGCCTTTGGTGATGAACTTGATTTTAGTTCACTCAATGATTTTTCAAACAGTTACTTCAGTGCATTAAAAAATCTGGATTTTCATGAGGCATAGCAGATGAACACACAAACGCTCTTGGAAACATACATTGAAAACATTATACAGATAATGACACCATACGGCAGTGAAACCGGCTTTATTATAGATAATCTTATTATCACAAATTCGCATGTGTGTTCGGGCCTTAGAGAAGTTGTGATAAAAGCAGAACACTTTCCGCGAAGTATTGCAAAAGTTATTTATGATGACCCCTATTATGATTTGGCATTTATAAAATATGAATTTAAAAAGCCTAAAAATCCGCTCAAACTCGCCACAAGCAATGTAGAAAACGGTGATACCACCATCGCCATTGGACTAGCCGCTTCCAATACTAAGAACAGTATTTGCTTAATGCTCTAAAAAGGGGCATACAATGAGCAATAAATTATTAGAAATTTTCAAAGAAGAGATATCAGAACAAGGAAG
>JALSLQ010000038.1 GCA_026988235.1 Sulfurimonas sp. | reverse complement strand
AATGGGCAAATATTCACAGATTAGCGATTACTTAATACTTTTTTTAGAAAATGAAGTCAAAAAAACGGGAATAAAAAAAGTGCTAGTCGGTTTAAGTGGCGGGTTAGACTCTGCCGTGGTTGCTGTTTTGGCTCAAAAAGCATTTGGAAATGATTTGTTGTGCGTTAAAATGCCTTCACACTATTCATCGCAAAGTTCTTTGGATGATGCTGATGAACTCTGCAGAGATTTTGGTTTGAATACTATTACATGTAGTATTGAGCCGATGCTTCGTTCTTATGAAAAGATGAATGAAGATTTAGATAACCTGCGAAAAGGCAATTTTTCATCTCGCATGCGTATGGCAACCTTGTTTGACATTTCAGCGCGTGAAAATGCTTTAGTGTTGGGCACAAGTAATAAGAGCGAATTGATGCTTGGGTATGGAACACTCTATGGAGATTTAGCATCGGCTGTTAATCCCATAGGCGATTTATACAAGAGTGAAGTATTTGAATTGGCAGACTACTTACATGTAAGCAAAAGTATTATTGAAAAACCGCCTTCGGCTGATTTGTGGAGTGGTCAAAGCGATGAAGCCGATTTGGGTTACACCTATGCCGAACTTGATGAGGCGATGAAACTTTATGTAGATGAAAGACTCTCTCGTGAAAAAGTTATAGAGAGAGGGATTGATGCAAAAATGCTAGATATGATAATAAAAAGAATTTTTAAAAATCATTTTAAAAGAAAGATGCCTGTGATTGCAAAGCTGACATCAAGAACACTTAATCATGATTTTAATTATCCGCGTGATATAACATTGTAAGAAAAATAAGGAGCAAGATATGAAAAAAGAAGAATTAACTATACCGTTTCACAAATATGAAAGTTCGAGAGATGCACATTCAAATGTAAGAGATGCACTCGATGGCGAAGAGATACATCAGGTACAAAAGCTTGAAGAAGAATTTCGCGATTATGTCGGTGCCAAATACACACTTGCCACTTCTCACGGAACATCAGCACTTCATCTTGCTATGCTTGCCCTTGAACTTAAACGAGGTGACAAAGTTATTTGTAGTGTAAATGCACACCCAAGTGTACCTGAAGTTGTTCGTCATTTTGATGCTGAACCAGTTTTTATTGATATTGCAGAAGATTCTTATAATATAAATCTTGAAAAATTGGAAAATTATTTAGAAGAAAATAAGTCAAAAAAACTAAAAGCTGTGATTCTTACTCATTTGGGTGGGGTTACTGTAGATTTGGATAGAGTCTATTCTATGGCTGCTATTTATGGTGTTAAAATTGTTGAAGATGCTAGTGATGCTTTGGGTACGACTTATAAGGGAAAAGAAATAGGGGCAACCGGTGCAGATATAGTTTGTTTTAATTTTTCTCCACATTTAAAGAAAAATATTTGTAACGGTGGAATGCTTGTGAGTAATGATGAAGATATTATGCAAAGAGCACGCCTGTTGGCAAATCATGCTATGGTTCGAAATGAAGATGCTTTGGAATATATTTATGATGTAACAGACATCGGGAATGATTATTCGTTAAGTGATTTAAATGCTGCGTATATTCGTGCACAAGTAAAAGAACAAGATGCAAATATAGTACGACAAAAAGAAATTGCCTTAATGTACAGTGAAGCACTTCAAGGGGTTGATCATATTACAATTCCAGACATGAGTAATGAAGAAAATTCTTTTTCCCTGTATATTATAAAAATAGATAAAAATCGTGACTCTTTTGCAGTAGCGCTTAAAGAAGAGGGTATTGGAACAGGATTGCATTATATTCCATTGCATCTTTTAATATACTATAAAACTAAATATGCTTTGCGGGTCAATGATTTTCCTGTAGCATTGCGTTCCTTTCAGCAGGTACTTTCTTTGCCAAATTATCCGAGTATACGTGATGAAGATGTGAAGACTGTTATAAGTAAAATTAAAAAAATAGCAAAAACAAGAGTTTAATTCTTTTGAAAAAAGCTTTTGTTTTTTGGGTTGAAGAGTATTTCTACAATCCAAAATCTTTGCAGAAACTCCTTTCTTTTCTTCTGCTTCCTCTGAGTTGGCTTTATTGTTTTGTGATGTATTTACGATACAAACTTTCAAAGCCCCAAGACTTTGGTGTAAGTATAGTAAGTATTGGCAATTTGACCGTAGGCGGTAGCGGAAAAACGCCACTTGTTACGGCACTTGCACAAAAGTATAAAAAACCGGCAATTATTTTGCGTGGATATGGACGAGCATCAAAAGGGATGATTGTTGTCAAAGAACGAGGTGTTGTTACATGTAATGTACAACAAAGCGGTGATGAGGCGATGATATATGCAAAAAAACTCTCTCAAGCAACTGTCATAGTCAGTGAAGATAGAAAAATAGCACTACAAAAAGCAAAAGAGTTAGGCTGTAAAATTGTATTTTTAGATGATGCTTATTCAAAACATGACATTAAAAAGTTAGATATTTTAATAGATGTACAAACAAAAAACAATGCTTGTCTTCCATCTGGACCATATAGAGAGAGATTATACAAAACAAAAGAGGCAGTTGTCGTGAAAGAGGGGATTGACTTTGTAAGAGAGGTACATGTAAACAACCCGACATCTAGAATGAGCCTAGTAACTGCAATAGCAAGACCACAACGATTAGATAAATATTTGCCGACTGTTGTAGCAAAAAATTATTTTGAAGATCATCACAGTTTCACAAAAGCAGAACTTCAAGAGATTTTATTAGCAGATGGAGCAACTTCATTGCTTGTTACATTGAAAGATTATGTAAAAATTGAAGATTTTGGACTCCCTCTTTCCCTTTTGGATTTAGAGGTAAAAATTAAAGAAGGTAAACTGAATGCTTTCTCGGAACCTAGGTTTTAACCTAGGCCTTAGTCTTTAAAGCCACAAAGCCCGCACTAAAGTACGGGTTGTGAAAAATTGCTTAACTGAATGCTTTCTCGGAACCGGTACTTTAGTGCCGGCTGTTGTAACTCTCTTACTACTCTCAGCCCGGACTAAAGTCCGCGTTGTGAAAAAATTGCTTAACTCAATGCGTTTGTTTAGAAATAGTCCTGTTATGAAAATATCGTAATAAATACTCTGTAGTAAATGCTAAAGCAAATGCAGCTATAAGGTAGTATGCGATTTCTGGCATTGTTTTGTAAGTTGAATAAAGTGTAAGAGCGGCAACACTAAACATAGCAATACTTGCTAAAACAATAAGGTACTTTTTTGCACCTGTTTGTTGAATAACATTTAAATGAGCTATATGCGTACTTCCTTGAACAATAAGCATTACAATGACGGCAACAGTAGTGATTTGTGAAAGATTAAAAAAGAGTATCATAGGTATGATAAGCACAGTACTTATTATAAGTCCTTCGTATGATTTATAAACATTATACTCGTATCTCTGAGGAAGATTTCCTTCTTTTGCCATAGTATATCCAATGTCAGAAACAGCATAGAGTGTCGCATTAATAGCTGAAGCAGTTGCCAAAAGTGCAGTAGCTGCCATAATTTTAAATCCCCACTCTCCAAATATTGGTTTTGCAGCTTCTGCTAAAGCATAATCTTTCGTTTTTATGATTGTATCTAGTGGTAAGTTTCCAAGAACTGAAATACTTGTAAGGATGTAAAGCCCAGCAACAAATAATAAGGCTATAAACATAGCACGCATCATTGTAACCTTTGGATTATCCATATCTTCGACTGTATTTGTAATAACATTAAAACCTTGATAGGCAAAAAATGTAATACCTATGGCGAAAATCATTCCATGAATAGGTGGCATATCAGCTACACTTAACAAAGCCGGTTTTATAGTAAAAAGAGCAGCAATAGCAAAAGTTATAAGAATACCCAATTTTATGATAACTATAAAATTTTCGGATTTAGCAACGATAGAAGCGCCAACAAGATTAATAAAAGTAAATAAAGTTACAACACCAACTGCGAAAATATTAACCCGTAAACTATCTCCATTATGCATAAAAGTTGCACTATACATTCCAAAAGATTTTGCAACTGCAGCAATTGCTATGAGTTGTGAAAAGTAAAACATAACACCCATCGAACCTGAAAAAATATTTTCACCGAAACCTTGCACTAAATACTCGACAATTCCTCCACGAGATTGATATCTTACGGCAAGTTTTGCAAGAGAATAGCCACTTAGTAATGCAATAATTCCACCAAAAATAAAAGAAAGCCAGACCATGTTCCCAGCCATAGCTCCCGCTTGACCAATAACAATAAATATACCCGCACCCACCATGGAACCGATGCCTAAAAAGACAGCACTCCAAAGTCCAAAAGCTTTTTTTGTTTGCATGGCTATTTATTCATCTTTTTAAAGATTGAGCCAGTTATTAGGAGAGAAAAACCATCAAAGAAAAGACTGAATCCAACGAGCAAACCTATAAGATAAGCCGATGTTAAAGGCCAACCAACTATAAATAAGATTCCGATAAGCATTGAAAAAACTGCATTAACCATCCACCAAATCCATCCATTTGCCGGACGCATTGAAAGAGCGAGTGAAAAACCGGCGAATGAATCCATAAAAAAGTAGATTGCTAAAAGTAGTCCAACTGTTCCTATTCCTGTTAAAGGATAAAATATTATAAGTAAACCAATGCCGATAAGAATAATACTTTTAAGCCAACCAAGAGAATTGCTTTTGTCACTAAGGTAAGTAAAATAACCTGCCATAAAACCACCAAATATCATAAGCCACGCAACAAAAGTTACTGTTACTAGCGTCATAAACACAGGATATATAATACCAATAATGCCTAATATAATAAAAATTATACCAGTGATTTTTGAATATTTACTAAATTTGTCAAACAGATTTTCATCTATAGGATACTTCCACATTTTCTACTCCTAGTGTTTCTTATATATAGGTAAGAGGGTGGCACAGCGCCATTAAGTTAAGAAAATTAATGTTTTCTCGGAACCGGTACTTTAGTGCCGGCTGTTGCAATACTCTTGCCACTCTCAGCCCGGACTACAGAAAAAAATTTAGTTTTTTTCTAAGTCATGCTTTAGCATTTGAAAGTTCGGGTTCCAGGAAAACATCACACTTTTTTCAACTTAATGCCATTGAGGGGAGGCTTTTGCCTTTCTTACTTAAAAGATTATACTCTCATAAAAGCAAATAATCTTTAAATAATCTAATATTGGTTAAAATAGCACCATTATTATTGCTCTAAGGAAATTATATTGCAAGCAAAAATTGAAACAGTAAAAACACTTCTTGATGCACTTCCGTTTATTCGTGAATTTAGAAAAGAGATAGTGGTTATAAAATATGGTGGTTCTGCACAAACCTCTCCACAGTTAAAAGAAAAATTTGCCGAAGATATTTTACTTATGTATCTTGTAGGCATTAAACCTGTGATTATTCATGGTGGTGGAAAAAAAATTACACAAATGCTCGATGCTTTAAAAATTGAGACACAGTTTATAGAAGGGCAGCGTGTGACGACAAAAGAGACGATGCGTATCGCCGAGATGATACTTAGCGGTGAAATAAATAAAGAGATAGCTTCACTCCTTAATTCTCATGGAGCCAAGGCAATAGGTATTAGTGGGAAAGATGCGCATTTTATTTCTGCGCGTGCAAAAGATTTTTCTAAATGGGGACTCACTGGAAATATAACCAATGTCAAAGCAGAAGTAATTTCTAATCTTATTAAAGAGAATTTTGTTCCTGTTATTGCACCGATTGCAGCCGGTGAAGAGATGGGACATCCGGGGTATAACATTAATGCAGATTTATGTGCTTCATATGTTGCAAAAGCCATAGGTGCCAATAAAATTATTTTTTTGACCGATACAGAAGGTGTGCTTAATCAAGATAAACAATTGCTCTCTACTTTGACAAAAGATGAAGTGAAAATTTTGAAAGATAACGGAACAATTCATGGCGGTATGGTACCAAAGGTCGATGCCTGTCTTGAAGCGATTGATGGCGGTGTACAAAAGGCGCATATAATTGACGGCAGACTTGAACACTCAATGTTACTTGAACTTTTTACATCAGAGGGTGTGGGCACCCAAATTGTTAAGTAAAAATCGTTATAATCGTATAAATTATTAAAAATAAAGGAAATATAAATGAGTTACAGTGCGTTATTTGAAGATGAAGAAGATATCTTTGGAGGTTCTCCACGATCAAAATTTATGGATGTAGTTTTTAATGCCAACAATGATATTGTAAGACAGGAATTAGAAAACTTTATAGAAAAAGCCGCTACGATGGAGCTTATGCTTGAAAAACAAGTAGGCGATGATATTGATTCGGCAATTTCACAATATAAAATGAATAATCTTGATGAGGTGAATACAAAAACAAAAAGTATTTTTGTAGAAATTATGGGTAGTATCCTTTCTCAAAGTGAATAATCATTGAAAAGTATTTTACAGTTTTTTTTAGCACTGTTTTTTTTAAACAGTGCTCTTTTTGCTAATGATTTACAAAAAGTGAGAGAAATTTCACTTAAAAAGGATGTGCAAAAGAAAATTCTTGTAAAATACGATAATAAAACAAGACTCTTTAAATTTAGATGGACTTTGTATGTGAATGATGGACTCGTAATACTGCGTTCTTATGATAAAAATGTTGCGCAAAATATACTCTATCTTAATCATAAAAATCAAAGTTTTCGGGTTAAATTAAAAACTCCTGGAGCAGATTTTTATAATGTACCATATATACTAATTAAATTTAAAGAGTTTGATGTTAAAAAAAATATTGCTTCGTTTGTTCTTTATTTATCTGACCGTAAAGACCAAATAAGCTTAAAAATATTTAAAAATAAAAAAAGATGAGATAAATGCAAAGAGTAGAAGCACAAATAACAAGACTGATTCAAGAGTGTGATTATGATGAGGTAACACATTTGTTTGCCATGCTGCAAGGCGGAAAAAGACTTCGGGCAAAACTTATTTTAAAAATTGCCTCAAAACATAAAGATGCCCCTCTTTTAGCTGCCATAGTCGAGCTTATTCATGCGGCTTCGTTGTTACATGATGATGTGATTGATGAGGCAATGACAAGACGAGGTGAAGCCTCAATCAATGCAACTGATGGGAGTAAAACCGCTGTTATGCTTGGTGATATTTTATACTCTAAAGCGTTTACGGAACTAGTTGCATTTGACAAAGAAGTGGCACAAACAATTGCGTCTTCCGTCACAGCTCTCTCAAAAGGTGAGATGATGGATGTGAAAATGGCAGAAAATTTTAACAGTGATGAACAACGCTATCTTGATATGCTTTATCTTAAAACTGCAACACTGATAGAAGCTGCTGCAAAAGCAAGTGCTATACTAGCAGGCAAAGATGCAGATAAACATGCTTTGTACGGAAGAAACCTTGGACTCTCTTTTCAAATTATTGATGATATTCTTGATATTACGGCGGATGAAAAAACCCTTGGAAAACCTGCGATGAATGATTATGTAGAGGGGAAATGTACTTTGCCTTATATTTATCTTTATGAAAAACTGAATAATGAAGATAAAGAAAAGCTAATTTCACTTCATGCAAAAAAACCGACAGTCGAAGAACTTCACTGGATGCAGGCAAAAATGCAAGAGCACAAAACAATAGAAAAATCTTTTCAACTTGCACAAAAGCTTTCAAATGAAGCAAAACAAGCTATGCACGAAGATGAAAGTCTAGTCAATATTTTAGAAACTATGATAAAAAGAAGTTATTAATGCATTATTTAACAGTAAGCCTCTCCCATAAAAACAGTGATATAACGCTAAGAGAAAAATTTACTTATACGGATGAAGAGAAAGAAGCATGTCTGCAAAGACTGCTAGCCTCTGAAAATATCAGTGAAGCGATAATGCTCGCTACATGTAACAGAATGGAATTATATGTATGCTGTAGTGATATTACGCAAGCGACAAAGCATATTATTAAGCTTTTGGTTTTTAAAGCAGGTTTAGCTGAAAAGTTACTTTACGAAACTGCTGAGATAGTCGACGACAGTAGTGCCATCCATCATCTTTTTGCTGTTGCGAGTTCTATCGACTCTATGGTAGTCGGTGAAACACAAATTGCAGGGCAACTCAAAGATGCATTTAGATTTTCACATGAACGAGGCTACTCGGCGAAAAAAATGTCGAGGGCTATCAGCCATGCTTTTAAATGTGCGGCAAAAGTAAGAAACCTGACAGATATTTCTTCAAAACCTGTTTCTGTTGCTTCTGTTGCTATTGGACAGATTAAAGAAAAAGTACAAAGTTTGCATGAGAAAAAAGCGCTTGTCATCGGTGTCGGTGAGATGAGTGAAATATGTGCAAAGCATCTTATTTCAGATGGTGTACGAACATTTATTGCAAATAGGACAAAACAAAAAGCAGAAACTTTGGCCCAAGAGTGTCGAGCCGAAGTATATGATTTTGGAGACTTAGACAAAGCAGTGAATGAGTTTGATATTATATTTACTGCAACAAGTGCAGCCTATCCTATTATTACAAATGAGTTGGTAGAAGATGTGGATTTTGAGAGATTTTGGTTTGATTTGGCAATACCAAGAGATATTGATTTAAAAAAGAGAGATGATATTTATCTTTTTGTTGTGGATGACATTAAAAATATAGTTGATGCAAATAAATCGCAAAGAGAACAGTATGTCAGACAGGCTCATGGTATTGTTGGAAGAGGTGTCGTAGAATTTTTTGAATGGCTTGATGCCTTAAATGTCGAACCAATTATAAAAGAAATTTACAAAAAAGCTGATATATCTGTTAAGAAAGAGACAAAAAGAGCAATTAAAAAGGGCTTTATTCCAAAAGAGTATGAAGAACAAGCTCAAAAAATGGCACAGCAGGCAATCAAAAGATTTTTGCACGATATGACAAAAAAGATGCGCAAGGCTTCGCATGAAGCTAAAAGTGATACAGCGACGGGAGCAATGCAATACATTCTTAATGATGAGCATGATAATATTCCCGATCAATATAAACACCATTTAAAAAAGGATTAAAATTTGAGAAGAAGCAGAGCGTTTATCCCGACAACAAAAGAAGCACCTTCTGATGCAACACTTCCAAGTCACATATTTTTATCGCGTGCAGGTTTTATCACACAGGTAGCCGCCGGTTTATACAACTATTTACCTCTTGCCAAAAGAGTTATTGAAAAAATCGAAAATATCATCAATGAAGAGATGACAAAAATCGGCGCTCAAGAAGTAGAACTCTCTTTTGTAACACCGGCAGAATTATGGCAAAAGAGCGGACGAATAGAAAAATTCGGTAAAGAACTCCTGCGTTTTCATGATAGAAAAAATAACCTCTTTGTGCTAGGACCGACACATGAAGAGATGATGGTGGATGTCGTGCGAAATCGTGTGACTTCTTATAAAAATTTACCACTAAATCTGTATCAGATTAAAACAAAGTTTCGTGATGAAGCGCGTCCTCGTTTTGGCTTGATGCGCGGTCGTGAATTTATTATGAAAGATGGGTACTCTTTTCATGCAACAGCAGAAGATTTAGACAGAGAATTTGATACAGTAGAAACAGCTTATAAAAAAATATTGACGCGTTTAGGGCTTGATTTTAGAATTGTAGAAGCAGATAGCGGTGCAATCGGTGGAAGTGGCTCTAAGGAATTGATGGTCTTGGCAGACAGCGGTGAAGATACGATTGCCGTTTGTTCCAAGTGTGAATATGGGGCAAACCTTGAAGCGGCTTCAAGAAGTAAGCGTTCAGAAATTCCCGAAGCTCCCGAAGTAACATTTAACAAATTTACAACACCGGATGTAAAAACCATAGACGAACTTGCAGACTTTTTTAAAATTGACCCATATTTTACAATTAAATGCGTTGCAAAAAGAGTTGTGTACGAAGATGAAAGTGAAATAGTTCTTTTCTTTGTTCGTGGGTGTGATACTCTTCAGGATGTAAAAGCACTCAATGCGACAGAAGCACTTGATATAGTAGATGTTACAGAAGAAGAGTTACAAGCAATAGGACTTGTCCCCGGTTTTATAGGACCACTTGACCAAGACAAAGCGAAGCATGTTATAGATAGTGATCTCAAAGATGCAAAAGATTTAGTCTGTGGGGCAAATGAGCTAGATTATCATTATATAGGTGTTGATTTATCAATACTTAGTGATGTGGCGTATTTTGAAGATATTGCAGAGGTAAATGAAGGTGATATTTGTCCTAATTGTGAGGGAGAACTCACTTTTAGCAAAGGCATAGAAGTAGGGCATATCTTTAAATTAGGGACGACCTATTCTAAAGCGTTAAAGGCTGAATTCCTAGATGAAAACGGCAAAGCACAGCCTTTTATTATGGGAACATATGGTATGGGTGTTTCACGGCTTGTTGCGGCGGTCATTGAGCAACATCATGATGAAAATGGTTGTATCTGGACAAAAGCGACAGCACCGTATATGGTAAATATTATGATAAGTAACATAAAAGATGAGGCACAGACTCAAGCAGGTGAGCAACTTTACAAACAACTTCAAGATGCAAATGTAGAAGTGATGCTTGACGACAGAAAAGAGCGTTTTGGCTTTAAAATGAAAGATGCGGAACTTATAGGATTTCCTTATACGATTGTTATAGGTAAAGAACTTGTAAACGGATATGTACAGATTTTTGACAGAGCAACAAAAGAGAAAACAGATATTAAAAGCGAAGAAATTTTCGATAAAATTATGGAACTCATTTAGATGATTTACTTTTTAATATATCTTTTTTTAGAAGTACTTGTATCGGTGCAAATTTCTTCCGCTATAGGTGGTTTGGCAACATTTTTTGAGATACTTTTTACGGCATTTATCGGTATCTCTATTTTAGTAAATTTTAGAAAAACTTTGGTTGAAAACATGACAGCGGTTTCATATAATTGTATAGATTTAGAACAGTTTCAAAAACTGAATCTTTTTACGCTTATAGGAGCGATTTTACTTATAGTTCCCGGATTTTTAACCGATATTTTAGGTATTTTGATGCAGTTTAGCGTTTTTACGAGTATGCTTGTTAACCGTTATAATGTAAAATCAGGAAAATGTAACACTTCTTTTGAAGAACAAAATAATATTACAAAGGATTCAGATGTCATTGATGTTGAAATTATTGAGCACGATACTACTCTTAAGTAGTTTTGTATATGCAAATACAACGAGTGAAAAAGTAGCGGATTTTTTAGAAGATAAGTTTAGTGAAAATCCTAGATTAGCGTCAGTAGATGTAAAAGTTGAAGATGTTGTACCTCTTAAGCAACTCCCTAAGTGGAATGCTTACATTGTTGATGTAAAAGCTGTTTTGAAAACGAAAGCAAAACAGCATATTCATGAAAAAATGATTTGGTTTTCTAATGGTCAACTTGTTACAAAAGATTTAACAGATATGTATACTGGTACAAGTTTGGTCGAGAGTGTAAAACCAAAAGTAAAAGCTAAATATTATACAAGAGAAAACTTGATTTATGGTAATGCAGATGCTAGACATAAAATAGTCATATTTTCAGACCCACTTTGTCCTTTTTGTAGAGGATTTGTTCCAGGTGCCATTACAAGTATGAAAAAAGAGCCACATAAATTTGCCGTGTATTATTATCATTTTCCATTAGCCCGTATTCATCCTGCTTCTGTTACCCTAGTGAAAGCTGCTATTGCCGCTGAGCACAAAGGTAAAAAAGATGTAGTATTGAAACTGTATAATGTGAAAATTAATCCAAGAGAAAAAGATGCCCAAAAAATACTCGATGCGTTTAATAAAGCCGAAGGAACACAGATTACACTCAAAGATATTAATGCCCCTGAGGTTTTGAAGCAGTTAAATCATGATAAAATGGTCGCAAGTGATCTTATGGTTGGTGGAACGCCTACAGTGTATCTTGATGGATCAGTAGACAATACAAAGAAAAAATATTTGAAAGTTAAATAATGCAAAAAATAACCATAGCAACACGCGTTTCAGATTTGGCACTTTGGCAGGCGTATCACATAAAAGCAAGAATTGAAAAAAGTTTCCCTGAAATAAAAGTAACACTCAATAAAATAGTGAGTAATGGCGATAAAGTTTTAGATAAACCTTTGGCGCTCATAGGGGGTAAAGGGCATTTTACAAAAGAGCTTGAAGATGAAATGCTTGCAGGCAATGCAGAACTAGCAGTACATAGTTTAAAAGATGTTCCGACATATATTCCCGATGGTTTGGAACTTAGTGCTGTGACACAAAGACAAGATCAAAGTGATGTTTTTTTATCGCATAATTATACTAGTCTTGAAGACTTACCTCAGGGTGCTGTAGTTGGCACGACAAGTCTCAGACGCAGGATGCAGCTTTTGAAAAAAAGACCTGACTTAAAGGTAAAAGATTTACGAGGGAATGTAAATACTCGTTTGAGAAAGTTGCAAGAAGGTCAATATGACGCAATTATTTTGGCATGGATAGGTTTGAACAGACTCGATTTACTTAAAGATATTCCTTATACGCAAAAACTCTCTCTTGATATGATGATACCACCGATGGGTCAAGCTGCCCTTGGCATTGAAATAATTTCAAACAATGAAAAAGTGCGCGAAATCGCTAAAACGCTTAATGATGAGAATACCTTTACATGTACACAGATTGAAAGAGATTTTATATCTAAAATTGGAGCGGGATGTTCGGCTCCTGTTGCATGTAATGCCGTTATAGAAGATGATAATGTTGTTTTTAGAGTCATGTTAGGCTTTCCAAACGGAACAAATATTATGCAAGAAAAAGTCATAACTAGTAAAGAAAAAAGTAAAAATTTAGGCAAAGGACTTGCACAAAAAATGATAGATAATGGAGCTTTAGAACTGCTCAAACAAGCAGAAAAAATTGCTTTTAAAGATGAAATGCCACAAAGATTGTAAAAATGCAAAAAACGATAAAACTTTTAAAAAAAAATGATGAACTAACTGTAATTGACACTGAACTAGATATATATCTTGAAATTCCACATTTAGCCTATGCCGAAGTAAAAAAAGAAGACGGTGGTAAAGCACTACTTTTTACTAATGTAGTCGATAAAAAAAATGATAAAAAATTTGAAGAACCGGTATTGATGAATGTGTTTGGTTCGTATAAACGCTGTGAACTTCTTTTTGGACGAACTATCGAATCGGTTGCTGATGAAATTACAAAACTTTTGCATATGAAACCACCAGCAGGACTTAAAGAAAAAATTTCAATGGTAAGTGAACTTTTTTCACTGAAAAATATTTTTCCAAAACGCCTTAAAGGCGAGGGTGAATGTCAGCAAATAAAATATTTAAAAGATGAAATAGATTTATATAAACTGCCTGTTTTAACTACATGGGAACAAGATGGTGGTCCTTTTATCACTATGGGACAGGTTTACACGCAGAGCCTTGATGGCGAAATGGTTAATCTTGGCATGTATAGGTTGCAGGTGTATGATAAGAATCATTTAGGGATGCACTGGCAGATTCATAAGGACTCCTCACACTTTTTTGATCAGTATCAAAAAGCAGGCAAAAAAATGCCCGTCAGTATTGCAATCGGTGGAAATCCACTCTATACTTGGTGTGCAACCGCACCGCTTCCTTATGGTGTAAATGAACTTTTGATGTATGGATTGATAACAAAAAAACCTGCACAGCTTGTAAAGTCATTAACTACTCCTTTATACATTCCAAAAGATGTTGATTATGTCATAGAAGGTTGGGTAAACCCAAATAACTTGAGAATTGAAGGACCTTTTGGTGACCACACAGGATATTATACTTTAGAAGAGCCGTACCCTGTGATGGAAGTCTCCGCGATAACGATGCAGAAAAAACGAACTTTTTTAGCAACAGTGGTAGGAAAACCACCTTTGGAAGACAAATATATGGGCTGGGCAACAGGGAAAATATTTTTTCCGCTTTTAAAAACGACGGCACCTGATTTACTTGATTATCATATGCCAGAAAATGCCGGTTTTCACAACTTAATCCTTGCAAAAATGCAGCCTTTGTATAAAGGACATGCCAAGCAGTTTATGCATGCATTTTGGGGTGCCGGACAAATGAGCTTTGTTAAACATGCAATTTTTGTAGATGAAAAAGCACCGAAATTAGAAAATTATGAAGTTTTTGCTAGTTATGTTTTAAATCGATTCACTCCCAAATCTCTGTTTATAACGGAGGGTATTTTAGATGCACTTGATCATTCATCTCCCGAAACACTTGTCGGTGGAAAATTGGGTATAGATGCAACAGCGGCGAACAGTGTCGAAGCGCCTCAACTTTTAGGAGATGCAGAACTTCTTATTAAAGTAAAAGAGTTACTGCCTGATGTTGTTGATTTGCATCAGTTTATGCAAAGAACAAATAATCCTATCACTGTTATCAGCATTGACAAAACAAGAAATGCAAAAGAATATTTCGATGATTTGCTAGTTCTTAGCACACATATACGAATTGTTATTTTTGTAGATGCCAAAAAAAATGATATATATAATTCTTACATGTTACTTTGGCGTGTAACAAATAATATGGATGCACTTCGTGACATTTATCAATCTGGGCTAATGATAGGTATAGATGGTACTAACAAAAATTCTTTAGATAATTTTACAAGAGAATGGCCAGATGATGTTGAATGCACACAAAGTATTGTTCAAGGTTTGAGGGAAAAAAAGCTTTGGAATTTAGATGAAAAGCTATATAACAAGTTTCAATTATAAAGTTTTATCTATTTTTTGTATTAAAATGAAGTGCTGTAAGGAATATATAATAATTTCTAATGTAATATCAGCATAACAGATTACACTTTAGGATTCTTATATGAATAAATTTTTATTAATTGTACTTTCTTTAACTATATTTACACTCTCCTCATCAGATGCTGCCATATATAAAGGGCAGCGAATTTTTATAAAAAAATGTTTAAAATGTCATAAATCCGGACAAAATTTTATTGCAAAATATAAAATGAGAAAGTGGAAAAAACTGATGAGAAAAAAAGGGAAACCTTTAGCCCAACTGCATCTTGAAAGTGAAAAAGCTAAAAAATCGTGGAAATATTTTAAAAGTAAAAGATATTTTAGAAAATCAAAACATTTGAAACAGTTTTTGGTAGAATATGCAAAAGACAGTGGAAATGTTCCTGCTTGTAATTAAAACAAAATGAAGTAATTCTCCTTTATTTTGTTTCTCTTTCTTTGTAAAGTATCTCTTTTTAGATAAAATATCAAACTTTTTAATATTATAGGAATTATTATGGAAAAAATGTGGTCAGGTCGTTTTTCGGCATCTGCTTCAAATCTTTTAGATAAATTTAATGCATCAATTATGTATGACAGAAAGCTCTACCGTGAAGATATAGAAGGTTCTTTGGCACATGCACAAATGCTTGCAAAACAGGGCATACTTACACAAGAAGAATTCAAACAAATTCAAGATGGGTTGGCTCAGGTGAAAAAAGAGATAGAATCTGACGAATTTGAATGGAATATTTCTGATGAAGATTTGCACATGGGAATTGAAAAGCGTTTGACGCAAATTATAGGCGATACCGGAAAAAAACTGCATACGGCAAGAAGTAGAAATGATCAGGTAGCTGTTGATTTTCGTCGTTATGTATTGCGTAAAAACTTGGAAATTTCGGAACTTCTTACACTTTTAATGCAAGAGATTGTTGTTGTAGCTGAGAAACATACTGAGACACTTTTACCAGGTATGACGCACTTGCAACATGCGCAACCTATAAACTTTGGTTTTCATCTTGGCGCATATCTAGCTATGTTTAAGCGTGATATTGAACGATTTGAAAGCTCATATGAGAGAAATAATGTATCACCGCTTGGCTGTGCGGCGTTAGCAGGAACACCGCATAATATAGACAGACAATACAGTGCAGAGCTTCTCGGATTTGAGAGTGTGAGTGTTAATTGTTTAGACACGGTAAGTGACAGAGATTTCGCATTAGAAATTCTATTTAACATATCGACAATGATGATGCATATTTCCCGTTTAAGTGAAGAACTGGTACTTTGGTCATCTTATGAATTTGGATTTGTAGAGCTGAGTGATGAGTATTCAACGGGAAGTTCCATCATGCCACAAAAGAAAAACCCAGATGTGCCTGAACTGCTTCGTGGAAAAACTGGACGAGTTTACGGGGCACTTATGGGACTTTTAACTGTTATGAAAGGTCTGCCACTTGCATATAACAAAGATACACAAGAAGACAAAGAGGGTGTTTTCGATTCTGTAGAAACAGCCGAAATTTCTTTGGAAATTTTAAAAGAAGCGATAAAAACAATGCAGGTAAAACCACAAAATATGCAATCAGCTTGTAAGGTTGGGCATCTCTCAGCTACAGACTTAGCTGATTATTTGGTTGAAAAATGTGCTATTCCTTTTCGTGAAGCCCATTTCATTACAGGAAAAGCCGTTGCAAAAAGTGAAGAGTTGGGGATAGACTTAAGTGAAATTGAGTTGAAATATTTACAAGAGATTGATGCAAGAATTAGTGAAGATGTGCTTGATTTTCTTGTGCTTGAAAATTCGATGAATGCAAGAAAATCACAAGGTGGTACGGCAACACAAAGAACAAAAGAACAGTTGGATTATTTTAAAAAATATTTAGAGGAGAAGTAGTATATGAAAGTAAGCGTATCGCATAAAGGAGGAATGAAGTTTGAAGCCACAACTGCAAAAAGCAGTTTTATAATTGATTGTCCCGTTATATCGCCTGTTGAGTATTTTTTAGCAGGTATCATTACATGTAGTGCAACTGATTTGATTTTAATACCGAAAAATCAAGGAAAAACCGTCACTGATTTAGTAGTTGATGGTGATGTTGTGCGTGCAGATGATCATCCTCGTAAATTTGTTACTTTACATTTAACATATGATTTTAATTCGGATGCTGATGATGTAACAGCTGCTAGATGGGTTATGGCGTCAGTTGAAACATATTGTTCAACAATTAATACTATCAGAGATACAACAGAAATTTCTTATTCTATCACGCATAATGGTAAATTAATTCGTGAAAATGAAAAAATGATTAGCGGTGGTGGAAGTAAAATAGATATGGGTGAAATTGAGGCATGTCCTAGCTAGAGATTTTCTCTCGCTAAGAAATGTGATTATAAAAAGTCTTTTGGGTCTGCATCACTAAAATGATCCCATTTAAGTTTTGCTCCACCTAAAATATGAAAATGCAAATGTTTGACTTCCTGTCCGCCATTGTCTCCTACATTGCTGATAACTCTATACCCACTTGTATCAATTTCGACTTCTTTGACCAACTCTTGAATAAATGCTGTCATTCCTGCCATAGTCTCGCCCGTTACTTCATTAAAACTGTCTACATGTAACTTTGGAATAGTTAAAATATGCACAGGTGCTTTTGGGTTAATATCATGAAAGGCGAGAAAATTTTTATTCTCCAAAACAATATTTGCTGGTATTTCTTTATTTACGATTTTACAAAATAGACACATAATTCTTTCCTTGGTTTTTTATTATTGTAGCACATAAAAGCTATTTATAACAAATTTTTGAGTATAATCAGCGTAAAATTAAGAACTATGGAGACTCTATTGAAAGAGTGGTATGATAAAATTAAACAAGCACAAAGTGTTGAGACCTTAGAAAATATCCGCATCGCTATTTTTGGAAAAAAAGGTGTTTTAAGCACTGAATTTGCTAAGATGAAAGATGCTCCCAATGAGCAGAAATCCCAAATCGCAAAAGATTTAAATAAGCATAAAAGTACGCTTATGAATGAATTTACTGCAAAAAAGATTGCCCTTCAGACTGAAGAATTGCAGCGTGCTATGAAAGAAGAAGCACTTGATGTTTCTATGTTTAGTACGAAATCTTCAGCAGGTGCCCTGCATCCTGTTATGGAGACAATGGACAGAATTGTAGAGTATTTTTCTTCTATGAATTTCGCAGTAAAGACAGGACAAATTGTAGAAGATGACTTTCATAACTTTGAAGCCTTAAATCTGCCTAAATATCATCCAGCCCGCGATATGCAAGATACTTTTTATTTTAAAGATGAGATGCTTTTGCGTACACATACATCTCCTGTTCAAATCAGAACGATGCTCGAATCAAAACCGCCTATTCGTATGATAGCTCCGGGTGCAGTTTTTCGTCGTGATTATGACTTGACACATACGCCAATGTTTCACCAGGTAGAGGGTTTGCTGGTTGATGAAGAAGGAAAAGTCTCTTTTGCCAATTTGAAATTTATTTTGGAAGATTTTCTAAAATATATGTTTGGTGATGTAGAAGTTCGTTTTCGTCCTTCATTTTTTCCTTTTACGGAGCCTTCTGCAGAGGTAGACATCTCTTGTGTATTTTGCAAGGGTAAGGGGTGTCGCGTCTGTTCCCATACAGGATGGTTGGAAGTTCTCGGTTGCGGTATTGTGGATTCTAATGTCTTTGAAGCTGTAGAGTATAAAAATGTTAGCGGATATGCATTTGGCTTGGGTGTTGAGCGTTTTACAATGCTGATTCATCACATAGGTGACCTTCGCTCACTTTTCGAGGGAGATATTAAGTTACTGGAGCAGTTTCAATGATAGTTACTAAAAGTTGGCTCAATGAGTGGATTGATCTTGATGGTATTATAACACAAGAATTAGCGAAGACTTTTAATGCCATTGGTTTAGAAGTTGATAGAGTTCATGAGTATAGAGTGCCTGCTAAAATAATTTTTGGACAAGTTTTAGAGTGTGAAAAGCATCCTGATGCGGATAAACTAAATATTTGTAAAGTAGATATAGGCTCATGTACGCGTCAAATAGTATGTGGCGCATCAAATGTACGAGCAGGACTGAATGTTGTTGTGGCGACTATTGGGGCAGTAATGCCATCGGGTCTTGCTATAAAACCTGTAAAGTTACGCGGTGTTGATTCTGAGGGTATGATATGTTCAGCCTCTGAAATAGGTTTGCCAGATTTAGGTCAAGGAATCATGGAACTTGATGAGAGTATTGGTTCCTTTACATTAGGACAAGAGGTAAATACGAATCCTGTTTTTAATGATGATTTAATCGAAATAGAACTGACGGCAAACCGTGGAGACTGCTTAAGTATTCGTGGTGTGGCAAGGGATTTAAGTGCTGCTTTTAACAGAGAGATAAAAGAGTATGAAAAAACAGATAATGATGAAAAAAGAGGTATCGGGCGTATTCTATCTTTGTCCCATGAAAAAGATTTAGATGTCAATTTACGCTACAAAGCGATTGATTTAAAAGAGTTAACTTTGCCTTTTATTGTCAAACTTCGTTTAGGACAAATTGAAGATACGCGAAAATGTGATGTTGAAGCGATGACACTTTATGTGACGCATTCTACAGGCGTCATTTTGCGAGCTTATAAACATGAATTTTTTACTAAAGATGATAAAGCTATGGCAAAAGTTATTCTCTCGGATGATGAAAACGGTTATGCTTGTATTAAAACACAAGAAGGTGAAATTGCTTCTATTGTCGGAATTATTCAAAAAGACACATCAAAAGTGACAAAAAATGAAGGCATTGTTCTTTTAGAAGCGAGCTATATTCCACCTGATATTATTTCAAAAAAAATGGCCGAGAAAAAAACAGAATCCGGTCCACTTTTTTATAAAACATCAAGAGGAAGTGAACCGGAACTTAATGGCGGGCTTTCTTATTGTATCGACCTCATAGAAGCTAATTCTGTTTCATCTACTTTTAGTGGGAACATAGAGCTTTCTAACTCTTTTAAAGAAAAGATAGTGATGATAACAAAGCAAGAGATTGATACAATAATAGGTGCGAATATAGATAAAATTGTTATTACAAAAATTTTGAAAAATTTAGGTTTTGATGTTTCTAAATCATCTGTTGACAAATTTGTTATTTCAGTACCGCAATTTCGACATGATATTGTTAATAAACAAGATATCGTGGAAGAAATAGTCCGTATGGTGGGTATTGATAATATTGCTTCGAAGCCTTTTATACTCCAAGAAGCAAATAGACTTGAAGATAATTACTTTGAGTATAAAAAGCGTTCTATTTTTAGACATAAATGTGCACAAAGTGGCTTTTTTGAATCTGTGCATTTTGTTTTTGATGAGAAAAAAGTGTTGCACTCTTATGGTTTTGAAACGAGTAAAAAAGAGCTTGAACTTTTAAACCCGATTGTACAAACTTTGGATACTTTGAGACCGACATTGCTAACAGGTTTGTTAAAAGCAGCGTCGGCAAATGTAAAAAATGGATATGCCTCTGTAAAACTTTTTGAAATTGGTTCTGTTTTTACACCTTTAAGAGAAGAATCATATAAAATGTCATTTATTTTCAGTGGTGATAAAGAGAATGAAAGTCTTGCAAACAATGGAAAACCACAAAAAGTAGATTTTGCTTTCTTTACACAAAAAATTGCTGATATTATTGGTGATATTGAACTAAGAGAATATGTAACAGTGCATAAACTTTCTCATACATATCAATCGGCACAGGTGTTTTTAAAAGGTGAGTCTATAGGTGAACTTTTTAGAGTGCATCCTGAAGTTGAAAAAGCGTATGATTTAGAGACAACTTTCATGTGTGAACTTGATTTTGCAAAAATTTCTTATGGACTTAAAATTGCACAACAAACCTCGAAATATCAAGCATCTTTTAGAGATTTAAGCGTAATCATGCCAAAAGATATGAGTTATGACAAAGTCAAAGATGTGATTAATACACATGCACTTAAAGAGGTAGTACGTTTTTATCCGGTTGATAAATACAGTGATGATACGTTAGGTGAAAATATGAGCCTTTCTTTACGTTTTGTTTTACAGTCTGATGAAAAAACTTTAGAAGAAGAAGATATTACATCTGCTATGGATTCTATACTTAATGCATTAAATAGTGAACTAGGAATTGGTTTGCGATGAATAAAGTAGTTGTTTTTCCTACGAAAAGTTTTTCTTTGAGTATTTCAGAGATTGCCCCTGATAAGTCAATCTCTCATCGTAGTGTGATGTTTGCAATGCTCAGTAAGGGAGTCAGTGAAATAGAAAATTTTTTACGAGCTGAAGATACCCTTAATTCTTTGGAAATAGTAAAAAATCTTGGTGCAAAAGTTGAGGATGACGGAAAAATAATTAAAATATCTTCAAGTGGCATACAAGAGCCATTTGAAATACTCGATTGTGGTAATTCGGGAACGGGTATGCGACTTTTTTGTGGGCTTTTAAGCTCTGCAAACGGTCACTTTGTTTTAACGGGAGACAAGTATCTTCGTCGTCGTCCTATGAAGCGTGTATCAGCACCGCTTATGAGTATTGGTGCGAAGCTTGATGGAAGACAAAACGGTGATTTGGCACCGCTTAGTATTCGAGGTGCTTCACTGAAAGCTTTTGATTATGAGAGCAAAATTGCTTCGGCACAGGTTAAAAGTGCAATGATTTTGGCAGCCCTGCGGGCAGACGGTGTTTGTACTTACAGAGAACCGGAACTTTCACGCGACCATACGGAAAGAATGCTCAAAGGAATGGGAGCAGATATAAAAGTAGATGGACTAACAACAACGATTGCACCATTAACAAACTTGCTAGAACCTTTAAAAATTAGAGTTCCTGCTGACCCTTCTTCTGCTTTTTTCTTTGCAGTAGCCACTGCAATCATTCCTAACGCTTCTGTAATTCTAGAAGGGGTAACACTCAATCCTACTCGTATTGAAGCATTTAAGGCGCTTGAACGCATGGGCGCAAATATTTCTTATGAATTAAAAAATGACAAGTATGAGCCGGTCGGCAATATACATGTAAAGTATGCTCCATTGCATGGAATTGTTATAGAAAATAATATATCATGGCTTATAGATGAACTTCCGGCACTCTCTATTGCCATGGCATGTGCAAGTGGTGAGAGTATTGTGAAAAATGCAAAAGAGTTGCGAGTTAAAGAATCTGACAGAATTTCCACTGTTGTGGAAGGTCTTAGAGCATGTGGCATTGCAGTAGATGAACAAGAAGATGGCTACAAAATCATTGGTGGTGAGTTGCAAAAAGCAGAGGTTGAGAGTGATGGCGACCATAGAATTGCTATGAGCTTTATTATTGCAGGACTAAAATGTGGCATGGAAGTAAGCGATTTAGACTGTATAAATACATCTTTTCCAAACTTCTTTGAACTATTGAAAAAAATTACACAAGTAGAGTTAAACTAATGAAAATACAACTAGCTGAGAATTACGGATTTTGTTTTGGTGTAAAGCGTGCTATTAAAATTGCTGAAGAAAATAAAAATTCTTCAACTTATGGACCATTAATACATAATAACAAAGAGATTGCCCGACTTGATAGTGATTTTAAAGTTGGTTTAACTGATGACCATCATAGTTTTAAAGAAGGGGATAAAGCCATAGTCCGTACCCATGGTATACAAAAAAATGAATTAGCAGAGCTTAAAAAAAATAAAGTAGATGTTATAGATGCAACTTGTCCGTATGTTACAAAACCTCAAGAGATTGCTCAAGAGATGAGTGAAGCAGGGTACAGTGTAGTTATATTTGGCGATGAAGCGCACCCCGAAATCAAGGGAGTTAAGTCCTATGCGACACATGGTGCATTCGTTGTAACATGTGCCGAAGAACTTGAAAATGTAAAATTACATGAAAAAATAGCACTTATAGCACAAACAACTCGAAAAGTTGAGGACTATCTTGAAGTTGCAAACTATCTAATACCTCGTTATAAAGAGGTTAGGGTGTTTAACACAATCTGTAACGCAACTTTTGAAAACCAAGAGGCTGTGAGAAAAATATCTAAAAAAGCCGATGTTATGATAATTATTGGTGGAAAAAATTCCTCAAATACAAAACAACTCTCATCCATTGCTCATGATTACTGTGAAAATTCTTACCATATTGAAGATGAAAACGACATAGATCCACTTTGGTTTAAAGACAAAGAGTTTTGTGGTATCTCTGCTGGAGCATCTACACCTGACTGGATTATCCAAAATGTTGTTGATTTTATAGAAAAAAATCACTGATAATTAATAATTCTATTCAAGAAAGTATAAATTAATCATAGTTTTGTTATAATCACGACAATTTTTATGTAACAGAGGATAGGCAATGGCGTTCGATAATGAATCATTTGAAGAAGAAGAAAATTTTGCAGAGATGTTTGCTGCAAGCGAAAAGAAGCAAGAGACAAGTCGCATAGTAGAGGGCGAGATAGTGGAAATACAGGCTGATGAGAACAGAGCATTAGTAGGTGTAGGTGATAAACTTGAAGGTATTTTAAGCCTTGATGAGATCCGTGATGAGAACGGTGAACTAAAGTTTAATACTGGTGATAAAATAAAAGTAATGCAAATGGGATACTATAACGAGCGTCCTAAAATATCTTACAAAAAAGTTTTAGAGCAAGAAAAAACTATTGAGTTTATTGATGCACACAAAGAGGACTATGAAGACTTAGTTGTTGAGGGTATCATTACGAAGAAAAATCGTGGTGGTTATGTAGTAGAAGCGGATACCGTTTCATTTTTTATGCCACGCTCACTAGCAGCATTTAAAGATACTGACGAAGTTGTAGGTCGCAAAATTAAAGCGCAGGTTGTAAAAATTGACCCAGCTGAAAGTTCAATTATTCTTTCTCGTCGTAAGCTTTTTAACGAAGAACGAAAAAAGAAAAAAGAGATCATTGATCAGTTAATGGCTGAAGATGTCATCGTAGAAGGTGTCATTAAGAAAATCACTAGCTATGGTATGTTTGTTGATGTTGGCGGTGTTGATGGTTTGGTACATTATAATGAAATCTCTTATAAAGGTCCAGTTAATCCATCAAAACTTTATAAAGAAGGTGATGTAGTTACTGTAAAAGCTATTTCTTATGACAAAGACAAACGCCATCTTTCATTATCTATAAAAGCTGTACAACCAGACCCTTGGGTAGAAGTTGAAAGCGAATTAGATGAAGGTGATACAATTACTGTTACTGTTTCTAACATTGAAGCATACGGTGTATTTGTTGATCTTGGAAATGACATAGAAGGTTTCTTACATATTTCAGAAATTACTTGGAACAAAAATGTTAAAAATCCAAATGACTACCTTGAAGTAGGACAAGAAATTGATGTTGAAGTGATAGAAATTAATTCTAAAACGCATAAACTTCGTGTTTCATTAAAAAGACTTTTACCAAAACCATTTGATGAATTTTTGAAAAAATATAATGAAGGCGATATTGTAACAGGAACTATTACATCTTTAACTGATTTTGGTGCATTTGTTCGTATTGACGGTGTTGAAGGTTTATTACATAATCAAGATATTTCTTGGGATAAAAATACAAAAGCAAAAGAAGTATTAAAATCCGGTGAAGAAGTTGAAGTGAAAATTGCTAAAATAAATGAGCAAGATCAAAAAATATCTTTAAACCGTAAAACTCTTTTAGAATCGCCTATAGATAAATTTGCTACGACTCACAAAGTGAATGCTGTAGTTACAGGTACTATTCGTGATATCAAAGATTTTGGTGTATTTGTTTCACTTGAAGATGGTGTTGATGCCCTTATTCGTGATGAAGATTTAGCTCCGCTTGTAAAAGAAGAGTTAGAATCTGGTCAAGAAATAGAAGCTGCTATTGCTAACATTGACACTCGTCGTGACCGTATTCGTTTATCTGTTAAAAAATTAGACTATATCAAAAATCAAGCAATGCTTGAAGAGATTAATGATACTGAATCACATTCTCTTGGTGATTTGATAAAAGATAAATTTAAATAAGCTTTGTACTTTAAATGCAAAAGATAATAAAATGGTTTGCTCCTCTTCTAGCATTGGGAGTAGCTGTGTTTATTGTCTTTTTTTTAGTGTCTATCAATTCTCAAGAGGAGATTGTTGATACAAAACCTTTAGCTTTAAAGACTGAAGCAGTTCCAAGCAAACCGGAAAAGCTTTGGTTAAATCATTTTTCTAAATCTGAGAGACTCGGCTATTTTTATCCTGTAAATGAAGTCTATGTCAAGTTAGATTTGGATGAAAAAATAACTAAAACTATTACCTATAAATTGTCTGCGAAACTTTTGGACCCATATCAGCTTTTTTGTCTGAAAGAGGAATTGCAAAGACATAATCTAAAATATTTCTTTAAAAAAGACAAACAAGGCATAGATTTACTTATTTATTCACAAAATGTAGATAAATTAAATAACTTAGTGCAAGTACTAAAAAATTACAAAATCAAGGCTAGTATTGAGCCTTATAAAAAGGATTATTAAATGAGCAGTGAAACAAATGCCCTTGGGGTGCAGAAATATACAGTAGTTGTGTGCGATCATATCCATGAAGCTGGTTTAAAGATGCTTCAAGACGATGAAAATATTAACTTTATTATGGCAGCAGACCTTGATAAAAAAGAGCTTGTTGAAACGATTATTCCAAAAGCAGATGTAGCAATTACGAGAAGTTCAACAGATGTTGATGACTTTTTTATAGAACATGCTACAAATATGAAAGCAATCGTTCGTGCCGGTGTCGGTGTTGATAATGTAAACATTCCTGAATGTTCTAAAAAAGGTATCATTGTTATGAATGTTCCAACAGCAAATACTATTGCAGCGGTAGAACTTACAATGACACATATGCTTTCATGTATGAGAATGTTTCCATATTCTCATGACCATTTGAAAAATCAAAGAATCTGGAAGCGTGAAAAGTGGTACGGATATGAACTTAAAGGCAAAAAACTCGGTATTATCGGTTTTGGAAACATCGGTTCTCGTGTAGCAAAGCGTGCTCAAGCTTTTGAAATGGATATAGTTGCTTATGATCCATACATTAACCCATCAAAAGTTACTGATTTAGACATGACTTACACGAAAAACTTTGATGATATTTTGGCATGTGATGTAATAACGATTCATACACCGAAAAATCAGGAAACGATTAATATCATTGACAAAGAAGAAGTTGCAAAAATGAAAGATGGAGTTGTCCTTGTAAACTGTGCAAGAGGTGGACTTTATAATGAAGATGCCCTTTATGACGGTCTTACATCTGGAAAAATTCGTTTTGCAGGTATAGATGTGTTTGTAAAAGAGCCTGCTATTAATAATAAACTCCTTGATTTGGACAATATTGTCGTTTCTCCTCACTTAGGGGCAAATACTTATGAATCTCAGTATAATATCGGTACGCAAGCAGCCGGAAATGCAATTGCTGCGGCAAAAGGTATAGCGTATCCTAATGCGATGAACTTGCCGATAGATGAGAGTAAAATTCCTCCTTTTGTTAAGCCATTTTTAGAAATGGGACAAAAAATAGGCTTTTTAGAATCTCAGATTAACAAATCTAAAATTATTTCCATAAAAGTAAAAGGACAGGGTGAGATTGCAAACTATGTTGATTCTCTTGCTACTTTTGTCACTGTTGGTGCACTCAGCCACTCTACAGAATCTATTAATTATGTAAATGCAGATTTTGTTGCAAAAGAGAAAGGCATAGAAACTGAAGTTGTAAACTTAGGCGACTCAGAAGTGTATAAAAATCTTATTACTGTAAAAATTACGACAAATGAGGGAACAACTTCTGTTTCTGCTACAATTTTTGAAGATGGCTTACAGCGTATAGTTGCAACAGATGGTTTCGATATTGAATTCCCTGTAAAAGGTGACATTATATTCTTCAAAAACTCTGATGTTCCGGGCGTGATTGGAAGTGTAGGGACTATTCTTGCGAACAATAATGTAAATATTTCAGATTTTTCATTAGCAAGAAATGAGCAGTCAGAAGCACTTGCCGTTATTTTGGTAGACAATGCAGTGAATGATACTACTTTGAATGAGCTTACATCATTGGATGCCTGCATAAGTGTAAACTACGCTCGTTTATAAAATTTCGTCCCTTCTTACACATTTTCGGAACCCGTACTTTAGTGCGGGCTGAAAGTGGCAAGAATGTTTCAACAGTCGGCACTAAAGTACCGATTCCGAGGAATGTGTAGCTTTTCGGAACCCGTACTTTAGTGCGGGCAGGGAGTGGCATGACAGAAATAACAGTTAGCACTAAAATGCCGATTCCGGTATGTTCTTTGGAACCGGTACTTTAGTGCCGGCTTTATGTCTTTATAGTTTTATATACTGTAAATATTTACTGAAAAGTAGTTCCGCCGTCTATCACTATTGTCTGTCCTGTCAGCCAAGATGATTCATTAGAACATAAAAATTTACATGCTCCGGTTAAATCTTGGGGAACACCCATGCGAGAAAGAGGAGAGCGTCTGACAACTTCTGCTTTGACCTCTTCATAATTTGGAAATGCTTTTAGAGCATCTGTGTCAATAGGTCCACCACTCACGGCATTGACACGAATCCCTTTTTCTCCGAGTTCTGCAGCAGCATAACGCACCATTGCTTCAACCGCAGCTTTATTCGTTCCATGCCCTGCATAATTGGGTGTATAAACTAAATTACCTGTAGAACTCATAGAGATGATACTCCCCCCACCAACTTTTTCCATTCGTTTTGCAGCTTCTTGTGCACCGACGACAAAAGCATCAACAGTTGCCGTATAGATATTGTTGAGTCCTCTTGGTTTGAGGCGCATAAACGGTCCAAATCCACCCACAACGGCACGCCCTGAGATGATTGCATTTGATATGAAATAGTCAAGTCTATCAAAATCTTCATCAAACTCTTTATAAACATCTTTATAGGTATTTGGCTCTAATATATCTAATTTGTAAGCACGGCATTTTACACCATAATTTGCTTTAATATCGGCAATAATTTCATTTGCAGTATCGACACTTGACGCATAGGTAAAAGCGACATTACAGCCTTCTTTCGCAAAGGCATAAACGATTGCTTTGCCGATTCCGCGAGTTCCACCGCTTACAAAGAGAGTTTTATCTTTCATATTTTAGAGTCCTTTTATGTCGTAATTTTTCATTACTTCTTCTATTTTTTTCATATTTTCTTTACTTGGAGCAACGAGAGGCAGTCTGTATTCCAATGTTTGGGTAAGTCCTGCTATATACATTGCGGCTTTTACCGGAATAGGGTTTGACTCACAAAACATTACTTTATTCAAAGGGTAAAGTTTGTCATTGATGGCTTTTGCACCCATGAAGTCACCGCTGAGCGCTTTGTTGACAAGTTCTGATTTTAAATCAGGCATAAGGTTTGATGTGACAGAAGTAATGCCTGCACCGCCATTTGCCAAAATAGGATAGTCAATCGCATCATCTCCTGAAAATACTTTTAGCTTAGGTCTGCGTGAAAGCAGCTCTACAGTACGCTCTAAGCTTCCTGTTGCTTCTTTGACACCGTAAATATTTTTGACATCATCAAAAAGTCTAATTGTTGTGTCTGCTGAAATATCTACACCTGTACGCCCCGGAACATTATAAAGCATAAAAGGCAGTTCACTTACAGCCTCCGCTATTGCTTTATAATGCTGGTACAGACCCTCTTGCGAAGGTTTGTTGTAGTAAGGTGAAACAGAAAAAATAGCATCAACACCACAGCTTTGTGCATGTTTTGCAATCTCTATCGCTTCATGTGTCGCATTACTGCCGGCACCTGCTAAAACTTTTGTCTGTGTCCCTTTACAAACTTCAACGGCAATTTCTATACAGCGTTTGTGCTCATCATGTGTCAGTGTAGCACTCTCACCTGTTGTCCCAACTGGGCATATTGCGTTCATACCGTTGTTTATTTGGCGTTGGATTAACGCAGCATAAGTTTGTTCATCAAGTTTTCCATTTTTAAACGGAGTTATCAGTGCGGTTGAAGAACCTGTTACTAAATTCATTCTAAGTAGCCTTTAAAAATAATGGCTAATTATAGCTAAAAAGTTTTAAATTTTTTCAGATTCAAAGTTTTTAATGTAGCGTTTTCTCTTAGCCTCTTTCATTCTTGAATTATCTGCGATGATGAAGCCTTCAACAACTCCATGCAATCCTTCGTTGATACTAAAGTCAAAAAATCGCACAGCACCCTCATCATACAATTCTGCATATTGCTTAAAGAGTGTCGGTACCGAAGTGCCTAAATCTTTGAGATATTTTTTCAACACCACAAAACCCTCTTTGTAAGATCTGTATTTAAAGAGCATATCAAACTCCTGTTTTTGCTCATAACTCATAAAGTAAGGCGTTTTTGCACTCATCATATTTGTCTCACAGGAAAAATGCAAAGAGTAGAAGTAAACAAGTGCAGCAACAGCTTGTTGTGGTGTGTCTGCATTAATAGTCACCGTTCCATAGGTGTAGATAATATGTGGATTTTTTGCCAGATAAGCACCGACTCCCTGCCAGAGATTGTCGAGTGCTCGTGAACCCCAATATTTTGGTTGTACAAAGCTTCGTCCGAGTTCTACAGAGTTATGACAGTAGTCTTGAAAGTGCGCATTAAAGTCACATAAATTATAAGTATATAAGCCTTCCATTCCACGATTTTTTATGATTTGTGCCACTTCACCAATTCTGTAAGCACCGACGATTTCCAAATCTTCTTCATCCCAGAGTATCAAATGTTTATAATAGTTGTCATACAAATCATTGTCTTTTGCACTTCCTGTTCCACCACCGATTGCGCGAAAAGATATCTCTCTTACCCGTCCAAGCTCTTGCATTAAAAATGGTGCTTTATCTGCTTGGGCGAGGATGATTTTTTTGCCATCAAGTGTATGTCCTAAGACTTCTGCTTTGTTGACTTCTGCGCGTAAAATCATTTTATTATGTGCGGCTGTGATGGTTGTTTCGGTTTGTAAAATGCACTCTTTTTTTGTCCCAAGTGTATATAAATGCTGATAAAAGAGTTTGAGATACTCGTTAATAGTGATGTCCTCATCAGAAAAAGAGCTTAGAGGGATAACTCTTCCTATATTAAAAACAAGGGGCTTTTGCTCTCCTGCTGTTACAAATTCATGTGGAAGCATTAAAAGTCCGCTGAGTTTTTTTGGTAGAAGTAACGATACAAAATAAAATAGGAGACTGTTTCTACCCTCAATTCTTACCGGTAAAATCGGGGCTTTATTTCTTTTGGCAATTTTTAAAAAACTTGCTTTCCATGGGATGTCTTTTATGCCTTTGCATGAAAATCTATTGACAACACCTGCAGGAAAGATAATGACAGCTTCTTCGTTCGCTAAGGCTTCATTAATGGCTTTGATGCTTGTTTTTGTGATAGCTCCTGTAATGTTATCCACGGGAATAATAATCTCACTTGCCTGAGTAACGCCCATAAGCATGCCATTTACCATGAGTCTTACTTTTTTGTTTTCTCTAGCACTTGCTATGAGCTGTACGAGTGTAAAAGCATCTGATGCGCCTGTTATGTGGTTTGCAACGATGAGAAGTCTGCCTGTTGAAGGGATGTTTTTAAGCTCATTTGGTTTGATTGTATACTCTATATCTAAAAGTTCAAGCATACTGTCTGCAAACTCAAGACCTTTAAGGTAATGATTCTTCTCATAAATTTCATTAAATTTATTTTCATGAAATACTTTTTTAAGTATGGTAATAAAAAAATTATTGAGACTTTTTGGCAGATATTTACCTGCTTTTGGAAAATTTTGTTTATATGATTTTTCTATGTCTAGCATATTATATATGCTCCTTTTCAATGAGTATGCTTTTTTTGCGACCATCAATTTTTTTCAATAGTGCGGGCAATAAAAGTAAATCTACAACTAAAGCAATTAAAAGAGCAATAGCCGTAATAAGCCCAAAATTTGCATTGAGCATAAATTGTGAGAGACGAAAAACAATAAATGAACTGCTTAGAACAAGGGTTGTAAGCATCATTGCTAGTCCTGCATACTGCATAACATAGCTAAGTGCCTCTTCAAAATTACAACCTTTTTTTCTTGCTTCTTTGTATTTGATTAAAAAGTGAATGGTGTCATCTATGGCGATACCGAGAATGATGGCACCTGAAATGGCAACGCCCAAGTCTATGTTAATACCCAACCAACCCATAACGCCTATTACTAAGATAATAGGTAAAATATTTGGAATTAAAAAGAGTGGTATCATTTTGAAATTTCTGAAAATAAAAAACATCAAAAAAGAGGTAACAACAATAGCAAGCAATATAGATTCAATCAGTGTCTTGGTAACATCTGCTTGCATATGTGCAAACATTTGCGTTTGTCCATTTATCTGTGCGGAGTAGGGAGTGTTTTTCCACCAGTTTTGTATCCACTGTATCATTTGTAAATCTTTTGAAGTATCGACAACATTCATTGAAGCAGTAAGTCTCAAAAGCCGTTCATTAACATCCATTTTATCGTTTATTTCCATGCCTTGTGGCGAAGAGAGTGAATAAAGTAAAAGATATTGGGCAATAAGGTTACTGTTATTTGGGATATTTTTATTTGCATTCATAACTTCATTGAATTTTTTGACAACATCTACAAGAGAAGATGTATGTCTGGCATCAGGAAATTTTGCTTTAAATTCTTGAGAAAATTTGTCAACAGTTTGCATAAAATTTGCATTTTTAATACCATCTGTTTTTTTGGAATCTATCACAATTTCATAGCTCATAGGACCGGTAAGATTTTTTTCTATCATAGCAACAGTTTGGCGAAAGGGAACATCCTCTCTAAAGTATCGCACTGCATTAGAATCAACTTTGAGATTTGTGAGTCCAAAAGCGATGAAAACAAAAAGTAATAAGGTTACTATTATGATTGTATTGTCATGTTTTATGATAAATGAAGCATATTTTTTGGAAAAATTTCCAAGGGTACCTTGTGAAGCTTTTTTTGTGGAGACTTTGACTTTTATATTTAAAATTGCCAAGGCAGCAGGAACAAAAAGAATAGTAATGATAAATGCTAAAATAGCTGCATTTGCCGTTGCAATACCAAAGGTTTTGATAGGAACAATGTCTGAAATACCCAAAGAGGCAAAACCGACAGCTGTTGTGAGTGAGGTTAAAAAAGTCGGTAAAAGATTTTTTTGCAAGGTATCATGTATGGCTGCATAATTATCAAGTCCTGATTTTCTTCCAAGTAGATAAATCCAAAAAAGGTGCATTGCATCAGCAATACCGATAGCAATAATAAAGACAGGCATATTTGTCGTAAAATTGTTAAATTTGTAAGCAAAAATTGTTTGTAGTGCTAAAACAATCGTAAATGTAAAAACAACAACGGCAATAGTTAAAAAAACGCCAGAGAATTTACGAAAAATCAGCCATAAAAGGAGCATAGCTATAAGAAGAACGAGAGGTGTAAAGGTCTTAACATCATACTGACCGAGTGAACTAAATGTCGTGTTGACAACAGGCCCTCCCGCCAAATAAAATTTGTAGCCACTCTTCTTTTCTTCTTGAATATACTTATTGACATCTTTCATAATATGTTTAGATGCTCCGATTGTCTTACCTGCTTTTGGAGTCAGGCGCCCAACAATCATGGTAGTTTTTGCATCTTTGGATATGATACGGTTGACAATCAAATCTTCATGCAGAGCAATGTTCTTTTTCTTATGTAAATCCTTTACATGTAAGGCATCAATATCATCTATAAAATCATCTATGAGTATGTCATCTGCATCTTGTGGATTTTTATGAACATATTGATAATTTGTTAGCGAATCTACTCGTGCTATGTATTTTGTCTGCCAGAGTTTTTGTGTGAGTCGCTCTATTACATGTAAGGCCTTTTTATTAAAAATACCGTTTTCATCCCGAAAGACTATAATGATAGAATCATCATTGCCAAAAGTGTTTTTAAAACTGTCATATTGTTGGAGTGTTTTTGAATCTTTACCAAACCAAATTCTATAAGAACCGTCAAACTGTGCATATTTTAGCTGATAAGCAAGCACGAGAGTAATGAGTGGAATCAGTGTAACGATAAGCCAGCGAAATTTAATTATTAAATCAATAAATTTTTTCATTTTCTCTCTTTTAAAAGTAATAACCGAGTTTTAAACTGATGCGTTCATGGGCACCCATTAGTTTAAACGCGGTATTGTAATTTTTCGACGGTGCTATGTATCTGTAGTCCAAATTGAGTTTGAAAGTATCCATAAGTCGTGTTTGATACTCCATATAATAAACCTGTTCGTTGTAATCCATATCAAAAATACCGCCACCGACGATGCTGGCATCATTGCCTTGGTTGAAACTGTAACGAAGTCCTAAAAAGAGATCGTTTTGAAAAAGTTCAAACAGAGCTAAATCATCTTTTTTCCCACTTTGCAGAGTGATATAACGATAATATTCTACAAGTAAACCTAAGTCAGCTTCTTTATAAACTTGACTTAAAGTATGTTCCGCTCCAAGACCTATATGGACATAATCTGAAATAAGGCTATCATCAAGAATGTTAGCATAGGTAGCTTCTAATTTATAAAGTGTTGCTCCGACTACAAGCGTATCATAAGTCATAAATTTATTAACAAGATAAGCATTTTCTTGTGTTGTGATGATATTGTTTGCTTGGAGTGTTTTTGTATAGTAGCGTTGTGAATCATAGCCATTTTCAAAGATAAAAGCATAATCAAGTGCATATTTTGTATCGGTACTATCTGAATATTTCAGGTAAATACTTGGTCTGTAGCGACTTGCTTTTGTAATGAGTTTATCATTATACACTAAAGGTAGAGAAACATTGGGCGCAATATTGACATATGCCGGAAAATAGTAGTAAACATAAGGAAATGCAGGCATTTTTCTGTTTTGTTCATAAAGTTTTACAATGGCACTTAACTCTCCACTTTCTGTATAGTGTGTGTAGTTGATGTTAAAAACACCGAGTTTATCTGTATAAAAAGGGTCCGATCTGAGTTCATCCGGATTAAATACATTAACAATATTGCGTACTTCTAACGCACCCCAAAACAAGATATTTTTTCCTATAAGAAGAGAATCATTTTCAAAGTCATACTTGCCGTAGAGTTCATCCAGACGGACAAAACTTCTGTTTGTATGTTTTGCTGTTTTTTGCAGGTCATAATAATCTTGTTGTATTCTTATTTTCGCAAAACCTGTAAAATTTTCTTTCATATATTTTGCTTCAAAATTGGCAGACATAAGCCCATTTTGTTTCTCTTTTTTTGCAGGAGCTTTCATATATGATTGTAGGGTTAGGTTTATATTTCCTTGATAGGTGATGTTGTTTAAAAAACTTAATGCCTTTTTTTGTTTCACTATTTTGTTTACATGTAAAGGTTCTTTATGAATTGTTTTTAAAACTTTTTTGATTTTTTTTTGAAATCTATATTTGTATGTCCTAACGATAAGAGGCTTTACATATTTTTTTGCTAGTTTTTTCAATGCTACGCGTGCATCATGATATTTTTCATAACATCCACATCGTACACTGTTTATGTCGCTAAAAGAGATAAGTTTACATGATTTTGGGTAATTGTGTGCTGCAAAATCATATGTTGAGTTTTTTTTAAATTTAAAACTTGTAAGCTGTACAGAGTAGCAGGTGTCATTTGAATTTGCATAGGTGATACTTATGCTCAAAAGCAGTAGAAAAAGAACTTTCATATTATCTTTTTAGAACGCGTTTTTGAAAATTTCTGTCTTTTAGACCTATTTTTATTTTCTCATTTTCCCAGACTAAGATTGTCTTTTTTCCATTTTGGTGGTTGAACATTGTCATTTTTCCAACACGCCAAATACCTTTGATTTTTTTGTAATCATCAAAGATTGCTGTTTTTAGTAGCTCTTTTTTTCTATCATAATATTCTACTTTTTTAATTAAAAAAGTTTTGGCATCAACCCATGAAATCTGTTTTGTATAGCCTGAGTTTTTACTCACGGGAATGCGCTCTCCTACATAATACTTTATACCATTGATTGTTTTTTCATTTGCATCACCAAAAAATTTATACTTTTTAACATTAAAAGAACTCAAATCTTCATAAGAAAATTCTGAACCCATAAAAGAGCCTGACTTATTTTTTGAAGCGATTCTCTTGACACGCTTTAATGCCGGCAGATAGAGCCACTGGTCATCATCTTTGTTGATATGCTCATAATTAAGAAATTTTGTGCCTTTGACATCGGCAGGGGAGAGAAAAGTCATCAAAGATTTATTACCAGATTTTTTTTCAAGTAGTATCATTTTCATTTGTCGTTCACGCTTTTGATTGTTGGCATTGATAAGCGTCATTTTCATATTTGATGAAGAGTCTTTAAAACCATTCATTACAGCTTCACATTTGTTGGCAACTTCTTGGTTTGAGATTGCAAAGAGATTGAGTGAAATAAGAAGGGAGAGTAAAGTTTTGAACACGAGTAGTAACCTTGTATAGTATTATTTGAATTTATAATACCATAGAAGTTTATTTTTTGTGATATCTTTTTGATAAAGTTACAAAAGAATTACTTTTTTGTAACTTTATGGTATAAGAATTTATTATTTCTTTAAAATAACTGTTGTTGAGTGTTTGAAGTTAAAATATTTTTGTGCAACCTTTTGTATCTGTTTTGCAGTTATTTTATTGACATCCTCTTCATAATGTAAAAGGGGTGTGACATCACCTCTTACCAAATAACCTCCAAAAAGATTTGCGACAGAAGAAGAACTCTCAAGAGAATACACAAAATCAGATTTTGTATTTATTTTTACTTTTTGGAGTTCTGCTTTTGTTACTTTTGTATCTTTCATTAAATTAATTTGTTTGATGAGTTCTTTTTCTACTGTTTCTGCTTTGATACCAGGGTTACATGTAGCCATAAATATAAAAAGCCCCGGATCAGTATTTTCCATATTGTAAGCATAAATAGAATTGACAAGGCGTTTTTTATCTACGAGGTCTTTATATAAACGAGAACTCTTTCCAGAATACAAAATGTCAGAAATCACACTGAGTGTCACTTGATCGGGGTCTTTAAAATTTGGTATATGAAAAGTGATGGCAAGCATTTCGACTTCACTCTCTTTATGGATTATAATTCTTTTCGCACCATCTTGTTCAGGCTCTATAAATTTCACTTTTGGAATTTTTCCATGATTTTTAATTTTACCAAATGCCGCCTTGGCACTTTTAAACACCTCTTTTGGATTGACATCACCCGTCACCATTAAAATGGCATTTTGCGGTTGGTAATAGGTTGCATGAAAATCTCTTATATCTTTGATAGTCCATGTTTTAATGTCGTTCATAAATCCAATAGGCGTCCAGTGGTATGGATGATAAATATAAGCATTGTTAAAAAGCCTAAAATACAAATATCCTAAAGGATTGTTGTCTGTTCTCCATCGTCTCTCTTCCATCACTACATTGCGTTCAGGCTGAAATTCTTTGTCTTTAAGACTTAAGTTTTGCATGAGTTCTGCAAAAAGTTTGACAGATGTGTTTAAATTATCGGTACTTGATTTGATGTAGTAGTGCGTATAGTCAAAACTTGTTGAAGCATTGTCAACACCGCCGACACTTTTAACTTTTTTGTCAAATTCACCTGCTTTGAGGTTCTTACTTGACTTAAAGTTCATATGTTCAAGCATATGGGCAATTCCTGTTTTTCCCATGATTTCGTTTCGGCTACCGACTTTGTAAAAAATATCTGTACTGATGACATTTGAGTGATTTTTCAGTGGTATTACTACAATTTGTAGTCCGTTTTTGAGTGTTTTTATTTCATATTTTGGTAAAGATGATGCCATAAGTGTTCCTAGTGTTAAAAGTAATATAAGTAGTGTTTTCATTATTTTCTGTCTGCCCCGACAGCTTGTGCTATGTTTTCAAACCCGTCTGCTTTGAGAAGCTGTATCAGTTCATTGTTGATGTTCATAATCATATCGGGACCGTGAAAAATTAATCCGCTTAAAATTTGTACTAAAGAAGCGCCGGCTCGTATGCGTTTGTACGCTTCTTTTGCTGAATCTATACCGCCTACTGAAATGAGAACAGTTTTACCATATAGCTCTTGAGCAATAGCATCAAAGATTTTAAAGCTTTTTTCTTTGAGTACGGCACCGCTGAGTCCGCCAATACTCTTAGGATGTTTTACCAAAGAATAATCTATAGTCGTATTTGTTGCTATGATACCGTCAGCCCCTGCTTCTACCGCCATTTTTGTTAAATTTACGGCAGCTTCTATCTCCATATCAGGAGCAATTTTTAGCAGTATCGGCATTTTTGTCAGTTTTTTTGCTTCTTGAAAAAGGTTTGTAATGAAGGCTTCATTTTGCAAATCTCTAAGCCCAGGTGTATTTGGTGAAGAGATATTTATGACAAAATAATCTCCCAACCCATCAAATGCTTTAATAAGATGAATATAATCATTAATAGCTTCTTTTTCAAGGGTAACTTTGTTTTTTCCGATATTTACACCGATAGGAGTGGTAAAAGGAGTGCGTTTTTTGAGACGCTTGACAACTTTATAGGCACCGTCATTATTAAAACCCATAGCATTTTGAATACTTTGTTCTTCTATATGCCGAAACATTCTTGGTTTTGGATTCCCTGCCTGTGGCTTGGGTGTGACTGTACCGATTTCAGTAAAACCAAATCCTAAAATTTGTATACCGCGTATCATCGTCGCATTTTTGTCAAATCCCGCACCGAGCCCAACAGGGTTTAAAAAGGTACGACCAAAAATCTCTTGTTTAAGAGTTGCATCATTGATAAAATGTGATTCCAGAAAAGGGTTGAAAGGAATTTGACAAATGTTTGGCAGACGCAAAACACACTCTGCAACGAGATGTGCCGTTTCAGGTTGCAATTTAAAAAGGTAAGGTTTTATTGATTCATAATTGAGCATAACTATCCACTTAAATAAAATTAAGTGATTATACTCAATTTAAGATAAATAACTCCTCAAACTCTTTTGCAGGAACCGGTTTCGAACAAAGATACCCTTGATATTGCTCACAGTTTATCTCTTTTAAAAGTTCCAATTGCTCTTGTGTTTCAACCCCTTCTGCTACGACATTAAGGTGTAAATCTTCAGCAATTCCTATAATCATATTTATAAAACTCAAGTCATCTTTTGTATAAATATTATCTATAAAAGCTTTGTCTATTTTGAGGGTATCAAAAGGGATGTCTTTGAGGTAGGATAAAGAGGAGTATCCTGTTCCAAAATCATCTAAAGAGAGAGAAATTCCTAATTTCTTAATCTTTTTAATCACCTCTAATCTTTCATCAAATTCTTCTATGAGAACAGACTCCGTTAATTCTATATCAAGTTTAGATCTCTCTATTTCTTTTGTATAAGAATCTATTTTTTGTAAAAGTTGTGAGTCTTTAAATTGAATTCCCGAAAGATTGATAGAGACTTTGATGTTTTGAAGAGGGGTAGATTCCCATAGTTTTATCTGTGCAACGGCTTCTTTAATAATCCATTCCCCAAGCGGAATGATACTTAAATTTTCTTCCGCAATACTAATAAATTTAAAAGGCGGTATAATGCCTTCAATAGGGTCAATAAGCCTGATAAGTGCTTCACAAGCGACGATTTTATTTGTTTGTATATCTACTTTTGGCTGGTAAAAAAGTTTAAAATAATTATTTTGCAAAGCATTTCTTATGATGTGCTGCATTTTAATTCGTTCTTGTACCGTTTTGTTGATGGCATCTGTGAAGAACTGATAATTGTTTTTACCGAGTTCTTTAGATTTATACATGGCAATATCTGCATTTTTAAGAAGCATTTGTACATTATCACCATCTTTAGGATAAATGGCAATGCCCATACTTGCCGTTATCTGGTACTCATCATCATCAAGTGTAAAAGGTTCGTTGAGTTCCTTTTTAAGTCTTTGAACAACTTCTACAATTTTGGTTTCATTTGTAAATTCAGGTAAGACGACAACAAATTCATCGCCACCAAGTCGTGAAACAATGTCGTTTGTTCGGGTTGCTTTTAAAAGAAGTTTTGATATGTGGACTAAAATTTTGTCACCGCATTCATGTCCTTTTGAGTCATTGATATTTTTAAAGTTGTCTAAATCTAAAAATATGATGGCAAATTCATCTTTGTCTCTTTTACCTTTTGAAATGAGCCAGTTAAGTTTTTCGATGAGACTTAGTCTATTGTACAAACCACTCAAAGAATCTCTTGTGGAGAGATTGTAGAGTTCTTCTTGTTCTTTTTTTAATCTTTTAAAGGTTATATTTAATGAGTATCGTATACTTTCTATCTCTTTTATAAAAAAAGTTTTTAGGTGGATGTTCACTGTAGTAAGCATACTGTCGTAATCTTTCTAAGGGGATGATGATATAGTATTTTAATATTATCCAAAGAAAAATAGTAAAAAGAAAAATTACCATTAAAAACATAAAAATAGTTTTTTTTGCCTGCTTTATGAGTAACTCATTTATATAATTCGTATTTAAAGAGACAGTAGCCGAATAATATTGTGGTGTTAAACCATTGTAAATTTTTATGGAAAATGAGTAACAATTTTGATGAAACAGGTTTACATCTTTAATTTTAGCAATAGGAATACAGGGTATATTTTTATGTAAATGCTTCTTGTCTTTGATATCTGAATCG
Organism: Sulfurimonas sp.; assembly: GCA_026988235.1. Taxonomy (GTDB): domain Bacteria; phylum Campylobacterota; class Campylobacteria; order Campylobacterales; family Sulfurimonadaceae; genus Sulfurimonas. The sequence continues at coordinate 15,797 of JALSLQ010000038.1, read as the reverse complement.
TAAATTACTTTTTTTACAGGATTAAAAATATGAATATCATTAATGAGAGGATTGATAATAATGATGTTGTCAAGATGTGAAATGATATCATTGATTTCTTTTTGTTTTAAATTCTTTTGCAAAAAATGTTTGAGATTTAACACATCAGTTTGTAGACTGTTTGTCAAGAGTTTATTTATGGTGAGTTTTGAATGTTGATAAAAATTATAAAAAACAAAACTTTCTGAAAAAATAAGGATGGACATTATAACAATAATGAATGTTTTTATAGAAAGTGAACTCATTGTATGATTGTATCCTCATTATATCCGTATTTTTTTATGTGTTTTAAAAGCTCTTTTGAAGGTTTATTTTCCCATTTTATCAACTTAAGCGAATCAATATAGTCTTTATAAGTAATATTTGAGAAATATTTGCTTAAGACTTCAAAAGATTTTTTAGGCTCTTTTTGTATAATATCAATCGCATTATCTATAGCTTTTTTAAGTGCAATAAGTCTCTTTTTGTCTTTTTTGAGTATTTTATTTTTTGTGCATATCGCATCAATTACAATGATACTGTCTATATTGCTTGTGGAAGCAACTTCATGAAAATTCTTTTTTTTGAGTAAAACATCATAAGGACTGTAGGTTGCTATAAGAATATCTTTATTCTTGTCATTGACAATATCTTGTATCTGTTTTTGGTCTTTATTTATATAGGTAAACTTATTTTTATTTAAATGGTTGTTTTTAATGAAATCTAGTAAAATATTTTGATTGACAGAATCAACTTCAAGGTAAGCATATATTTTATTGCTTTTGTGAAATGTAGCAAGTGACTGATTTGATAAAATCATATCACCGCCATTTGAGCGATCAAGGAGAATAACCGCTGCAATATCATTAGTGGATTCTTGCAAACTTTTGTACTCATGCTGTGTTGTAGTAACCATATCTGCTTTGCCGACATGATACAAATCAGCTGCTTCTGCTAAAGAAACATTAATCAGAAGTTTAATGTTGAGTTTTTCTAGTTCTCCTTTATCATAAGCATAAAAAAGTGGTGCATAGCCTATCCACTGACTGGTGGAGAGAACAAGTTCTTGCTTGGGTTTTGAAGAGCATGATGAAAAGGTAAGTAATATTGTAAAAAAAAGTAGTAATAACTTGAACATAAAGTCTCCAAAAAATAACAAATAGTATGTAAAAGTATTTTAGTGTTTTTGTTCTTTAAATGTCCTTAACATTTTTGTTAAATAAATGATGCTAAAATTGTAGAAAATCTAACAAAGGAGTTGTTTATGAGTAGAGTATTAGTGCCACTTGCAAACGAATTTGAAGAGATAGAAGCGGTAAGTATTATAGATGTTTTACGACGGGCAGATATTGAGGTGTTCGTTGCGTCTTTAAATGACAATATGCTTGTCAAAGGAGCAAACGGCATAGTAGTTCAAGCAGACTTACATGTAAAGAGTGTCAGTGTAGATATGCTTGATATGATAGTGCTTCCCGGAGGATGGGGTGGAACACATGCCTTAGCTGAAGATGAAACCGTACAAAGACTTTTGCGTGAAATGGATGCCAAAGGCAAAAACATAGGAGCAATCTGTGCTGCACCGTTTGCACTCAACAAGGCGGGTGTTTTAAAAGAAAAATATACTTGTTATCCATCTGTTGAAGAGCAGATAAGAGAAGAGGGTTATATGGGTGATGAAGCAATGGTTGTTGAAGATGCAAATGTGATGACTTCACGCGGACCGGGAACCGCAATATGTTTTGGTTTAGCAATTGTAAGAAAGTTACAAGGTGAAGAGAAATATAAGACAGTAAAAGAGGGTCTTTTATCGACATATTGTAAATAAGTAAGAGCGTAAAACTAGGAAATTATTTTCCTAGTTTTGCCTCTGCATGAAGCGCTTCAAGCTCTTCTAAGCGCTCCATTTTTTTATAGTGTTTTAAATTCAATGTTACAAATTTTAGAGATAAGTAAATAATTACAGGCCAACTAATATACCAGATAATTCCAGAAAGTTCCATTGTATACTCCTAATAATGATGTGGATCAGATTTGATCTCATCTATTGTGATTTTTTTTGCATCCATAGCACGCCATACAACAAATACATAGGCTAATACTACAGGTACTAAGAGTGAAACAACACTCATGACACTCAGGGTGTAAAAACTTCCCGAACTGTTTTGTATAGTAAGCGAGCTTTGTATATCTACGAGTGAAGGGTAAAAAACTGAGTTATGCACACCTAAGATAAATAGAACGATAGTGACAGTAAGAACAGTCCCAAAGCTTGTCAAAAATATTGCCTTTTGTGAGTTTTTAAACAGTGCTTTGTAAACACCATACAAGAGTGTCAATACTCCAATCAAGAAAAGTACAAGCAAAAAAGGAAGATCTAAAAACAGATGGAGAAATTTCATAGACTCAACACTGACTACTTTTGTAACAGGGTCATATATAAGTCCATCAGAAAATAAAATAACGGCGACAACATATAAAAAAAGTGGTAAAAATAGTAAGAAATTGATTTTTACTACATTTTTTACTCTTTTTATAATGCTTGCTTCATTTACTGAATTGAAAAAATACAAAGCTGCTTGCACACGAGATAAAAAGACTAGCATAAGCCCAAATGCAACATTGAAAGGATTTGCTAATGCTTCAAGTCCATAAGTCGGTTTTGTCCACATAGAGTAGTGCATACTATTGACAATGAAATTCCCTCCGCTAAAGAGAGTAGCAAGAGCCACCCCTATTAAAAAAATGCCCAGAGAACCGTTTATATACAAAAGGCGTTCATAAAATTTTTCTCCATAAAGATTGTCCGGTTTTTTTCTATATTCATACGCAACTGCTTGAATGATAAAACAAAAAAGAATTGCCATCCATACAAAATAAGCCCCTCCAAAACTTACGGCATAAAAGAGAGGAAATGCTGCAAAAAGAGCACCGCCAAACATTACAAGTGTTGTAAATGTAAGCTCCCATTTTCGACCGAGTGAGTTTATAAGGAGGTCTCTTTCATCTTCAGTTCTTCCTAGTGTATAAAGAAGTGTTTGCCCACCTTGTACAAAAGTCATAAATACAAAAAGTGCACCGATAACACTTACTAATAACCACCAGTATGTTTGTAAATCAAGTAATGTAATATTCATTTTAGTGTTCCTCCGGTCCAATTTTAATTTGTTTGAGCATAATTTTTACTTCGGCGATGAGTAGTCCTGTAAAAAGGATTGCAAAGAGCCAAAAGGTAATCATAACACTTGTTGTTGCAACATTTGAAGTTGCCATCCCAACGGGAAGTAAGTCTTGAATAGCCCATGGTTGTCGTCCTGCTTCTGCTGTTATCCATCCACATTCTTGTGCTACATAGCCCAGTGGAATTGTAAATAAGCTCAAATAAAGAAGCCATTTTTTATTGTGCATTTCATTAATCATTGTAAAATAAAGCACTAAAATGAAAAGTAAAATAAACCAAGTACCAAGACCAACCATCGTATGAAAACTGTAAAAACTAAGAGCAACACTTGGAACAGCATCTTTCGCATTTTTTAAGTATCCATATCCCATATATTTTTCATGCGCTTCAAAGAGTTTTAATGCCTCAGCCGCTTGTGGCATATTGTTTTGTTTTTTATACTCTTTGTAGAGTTTAAGTGCATGTAAGGCTATTTTTCCTTGTGTCATTTTTTCACTTACCGACATAATGTTGTGTTTTTTGTTGCCATAGACTAAGTCGTCTATACCCGGTACAAAAGCATTGAAATTATGATAGCCTAAAAAAGAAAGTGCGCTGGGAATCTCAAAACTAAAAACAAAAGGTTCGAGGGTATCACCTATTTCTTTGCTTGTGTCTAAAAGTCCAATGGCAACTATGCCTGCTCTTTCTTCTCCTTTATAAAGTCCTTCCATTGCAGCCAATTTCATGGGTTGTGTAAGGGCTACTTGGTGTGCTGCTTCATCACCTGTTGTTAACATGAAAAGCGAAGTTATCAGTCCAAAACTCGCAGCTACTAAAATACTTCTTCTTGCAAATTGTATTTCTCTTTTTTTAAGTAAATACCAAGCACTGATGCCGATGACAAAAAGTGAAGCAAGAACATAACCGCTACTAATGGTATGTAAAAATTTACTGACGCCTGTCGGGTTGAAAAATATCGCCGAAAAATCCTGCATTTCATTTCTTGCGGTATCTGGATTAAAATGCATGCCGACAGGGTGCTGCATCCAACCATTTGCCAGAAGAATCCATAAAGCAGAAAGGTTAGAGCCTATCGCAACTAACCATGTAGATGTGAGGTGCATTTTTTTGCTTACTTTGTCCCAACCAAAAAACATAACAGCAAAAAAAGTTGATTCCATAAAAAACGCCATAAGTCCTTCAATGGCAAGTGGCGCACCGAAAATATCGCCGACAATCCAAGAGTAGTTTGACCAGTTGGTACCAAATTCAAATTCCATAATGATTCCCGTAGCAAGTCCTATGGCAAAGTTAATGGCTAAAAGTCCCATCCAGTATTTTGTGATAGTTTTCCATTTTTCATCGCCGGTTTTGACATAAATAGTCTCCATGATGGCAATGATAAAGGTTAAACCTAAAGTAAGCGGTACAAAAAGCCAGTGATAGAGTGCTGTGAGCGCAAATTGTGCTCGTGACCAGTCAACGAGCAGGTCGCTATGTTCCATATTATTGATCCTTTGTGAGTTGTTGTAAGATGTATTGACTTCTTTGTGCGTCAGTTACGAAATTCTCTTGCAATACATCTGGGAAATATAGCCATTTTATGATGGCAAACATAACAAATAGTTTTATGGCTATGAGAATCCAAAGTGTTTTACCGACTCTCATATTTACAAAACCATCATAATAGAGGTAGTAAATAGATTTGAAAAAATTTAGGATATTTTTTTTCATAAAAGAATGTTATTCCAATACATATTAAGGATGAATAAATAAAATTTATTAAATTTATTTGTTTAACAAATACTAAGTCTGCTGCAATAATTTTTGAAAGTTTAGAAGGGGGAGTGGTTTGGACATAAAGTATCCTTGATAATAATCACATTGATTTTGTTTCATAAATGCAACATGCTCAGCTGTTTCTACACCTTCTGCAATGACTAAAAAGTCAAATTGTTGTGCCACATCTATAATAATTTTGACAAGCTTTTTGTCATTCTCGTTTTTTAGCATATTGATAACAAAACTTTGATCAATTTTTAAGTAATCAAAGGGAAGGTTTTTAAGATAAGAGAGTGAGGAATACCCTGTTCCAAAATCATCCATAGAAAATTTAAACCCATGTGCTTTGAGTGCCAGCATTTTCTTGATGGTATCATCTAAATTTTTGAGTGTTACAGATTCTGTCAGTTCAAGTTTTATACAACTAGGATCTAGATTGTGTTTTTTTGCACTTTTGAGGAGAATATCTTCAAAATCATTTTGATAAAACTGTTTTAAACTTATATTTATAGCAATATCTTCTAGGCTGTGATTGAGCTCGTTAAGCATTGCAAAAGCACGCTCTATGACCCAGTTTCCTATTTCTATAATTAAGTTACTTGTTTCAGCATAATCTATAAACGCATCAGGAAAAATAAGACCTTTTTGCGGGTGATTCCATCGTATAAGTGCTTCTGCAGAGACTATTTTATCTGTTTTTAAATCAACTATGGGTTGCAAGTAAAGTTCAAACTGTTCTTCTTGTATCGCTATTTTTAGTTCATTATGCAAAGTCAGTTGACTTTCCATCTGTTCGCTCATTGCAGTATCATAAAAAGAGGTTTTGTTTTTTCCAGAGTTTTTAGATGCATACATGGCTATATCTGCATGCTTGAGAATGATATTAACATCTTTTTCATCGGCTTGAAGTGTTTTTATACCTAAGCTCAGTGTAATATACAGTGTTTCTATGCCACTTTGTATAGGTTCTTTGAGGACTTCATGTATTTTGTTAGAGATATTGAGTGCCATTTCATTGATAGCTGTAGGGTAAGAAGTAGTTTGAGAAATAAGTACTACAAATTCATCGCCTCCCAATCTAGCAAAAATATCTTCTTTTCTAAGTATTTTTTTAATTCTTTTGGCAAATGTTTTGAGCACATAATCTCCTACATCATGTCCTAAAGAATCATTGATATTTTTAAAATTATCTAAATCTATAAACAAAAGAACACCATACTCTTTTATTCGTTCGAGTTTATGCATAAATTTTTGTAAATATCCAGTAAAAGCACTTCTGTTCGTTAAGCCGGTTAAAGAGTCATAAAATGCTTGGTATTTTAACTGTTCTTGATACTCCATCTGCTTTGTAATGTTTTCTACCATAGCGAGACCAGAAACTATCTCCCCTTTTGCATCATACATGGGAATTGCATGTAATTTTATCCAAATTTGTAAGTTTGAAAATGTACTGGTATATTTTCCTTCATAATTATTTTCTTCATTGTGAAAAACTTTTTTTAATTCTTTGAGAAAAGATTTGTCTTTTAATGTTTTCATATCTAAGTTTATTAGCTGTTGTGTTGAAACATTTAAAAATTTTGCTAATACTTTATTTGCTTGTGTGATAATGAGGTCGCTATTATAGGTTAAAAGACCGATTGGCACTTCTTGAAAGATTGATTCAAAATTATTTTTAGAGACCTCAAGTTCTTTTTTTGTTTTAAGAATCTGATTTTTAGTTTGTATCGTATGGATGATATTTTTATTGTTTTTTATTGAAAATAGTAGTGTAATAATTAGAAATAAAACAACAAGAGAATTGAGTGCATGTAAAACATAAGAATTTTGCATGAAAAGCGTGTAAATAAGAGGAAGAATCAAAATAAGTAAATAAGATATACTGAGATTTCTAAAGAATGAAAGGCTCATAACGGCACCGGCAGAAGTCCCAGCTATTACCATGACTATAAATGCCTGATAAAGATCATTTGTAGTAGGAAATAAGAAAATAAGACCAAAACTTATGAATAAAGCAGACAATAGTGTGAGTGTATTGAAAATTAAATAAATAGTGTTGTAGGTAATTTTTTGTTGTAAAAATTGTTTTGTGAAGAATGTTCTTGTCAAAATAATGGCATATATACAAAATGTCCATAAGGTCAAAAATGTTTTATTTGCATGTTCCCAAAACACAACACTCACAACTGAGATGATTACAAGAATGGCAAAAGAAGAAGCAAAAGAATCCGAAGCTATCAGCTCCATGAGTTCATATTTTATTTTATTTTCATTATCTTTTTTCATAATTTATTATACATAAACTCTTTGAAATATGAGATTTTTTAAGCTTTTATTTTCATCTAAACTGGCAAACTCGGTAACATTTTTCACTCTTTGTACAAACTGAAAGTTCGGTGCCCACTTTTTTATCATATTTATAAGAAAATCACTCTCTAAATCAGGAGAATTTAAACATGCTAAAAGTATGCAGTTTTCGCTTGCAAGCTGAGGCAGTTTTTTTATGAGCTTTTCATAATCTTTTGTCGCTTCGAAACTGCCTCTTTGAAAGGTTGGCGGGTCTATGATTATCATGTCAAAAGGACCTTTTTTCTTGAGTGAGGAGAATGATTTTAAAATATTGTAAGAGAGAAAACTCACGCCTTTTGGGTCAAGGTTGTTCAAAGCATGATTTGTCATTCCTGTTTTGAGGGCACCTTTGCTCATATCAACATTGACAACGCTTTTGGCACCGCCCAGTTTTGCCGCAACACTAAAAGCACAGGTATAAGAAAAAAGATTGAGTATGTGTTTGTTTTTGGCATTTTCCCGTACAAAGGCACGCCCGTTTTTCATATCGGGAAAATAACCGCTGTTTTTGTTGGAGAGAAGGTTGAGTTTGAGTTTCATGCCGTTTTCTGTTACATGTAAATCCTCTGGGATTTCTCCTGTAATCACTTCACTCGGTGCATCTTTGAGGTAGCGTCTTTGGACAATGAGTGTTTTGTATCTTGTGTTACATGTAAAGGCTTTGAGCATCTCTAAAAGTTCTGCTTCATTTGCCTCTTCAAAGTAAAGTGCAACACTGAGAATGGTATCTATAGAATCTACCGTGAGATGTTTCCAGCCTTCATAGAGTCCGCCACGCCCGTGAAAAAGGCGTTTAAACTCTTCGTTACATGTAACTGCTTCTTTTTGTATATGTTGTTCGAGTTGTTCGAGTCTCATTTATACTTTTTCCCAAAAAGTTCCCTGCGGGGTATCCATAAGATTGACACCAAGGCTGAGAATTTCATCACGGATTTTGTCTGAAAGGGCAAAATCTTTTTCTTTTTTTGCAGCATTTCTTTGTTCTATGAGCATGTTTATTTTCTCTTTTGTTGCTTCATCTATGCCAAACTGAAAATACTCAAAAGGATTTTTTCCGCCAAATCCAAGCACCTCTTCTATATATGCCAAGTTTGCCATTGTTTCACGCTTGAGTAGCTTGTGTTTTCCTGCAGTGTCGAGTGTTTCATTTGCTTTGCTTATCATCTCATCTATCAGGGCAAGAGCAGTTGAGACATTTAAGTCATCACTCAGTTCAGCTAAAAGTTCTTTTTTAAAAGCTGTATCATCGTTACATGTAGTGAGTCCAAAGAGACGCTTTTTCAGCCTGTAGAGTTTGTCAAGGCGTGTTTTAATAAGTTTCACTGTAAAAATAGAAAAATTAAAATTACTGCGGTAGTGTGTAGTTAAAAGATAAAATCGTAATACTTCCCCGTCATACTCTTTGAGGGCATCTTTGAGAAAAAAGCTGTTGCCTAAAGATTTACTCATTTTTTCGCCCTCAATGTTGACAAAACCGTTGTGCATCCAGTAGTTTGCAAGTTCATGGTTTGTACCGCATCGTGTTTGCGCCGCTTCATTTTCATGGTGTGGAAAGAGCAAATCAGCCCCGCCGCCGTGGATGTCTATGGCAAAAGGGGTGTCACTGTATGCCAAATGCTTTTCAATCATGGCAGAACATTCCAAATGCCATCCCGGACGACCTGCTCCAAAAGGAGAGGTAAATGTTACAGTGTTGTCTTTGACACTTTTCCACAGGGCAAAATCGGCATGGTTTTTTTTCTGTGCAGAACTTGCAATCCGTTCCTGTCTGTCTTGTTCATTTTGGATGCGGTGTGAAAGTGTTAAGTATTTGCTGTCACTTGCAGTGTCAAAATAAACATCTCCCTCCGTCGTTTGGTAAGCATGCCCCTTGTCTATGAGTTTTTGTATCAAATCAATCATCGCTTCAAGACTTTGCGTTGCTTTTGGCTCTAAAGTCGGTCTTTTGACGCCGATAGCTTCCATCTCTGTGTGAAAAGCCTCCGTATAAAAATCTGTGATTGTTTTTATATCTTTTTTCTGCTCTATCGCTTTTTTGATGATTTTATCATCTATATCGGTAATGTTGCGTGCATAGGTAACTTCATATCCGTTTGCCTCTAAAACACGCGTAAGTAAATCAAATACAAGGGCTGATTTTGCATGTCCTAAGTGTGCATCGTCATAAACGGTAGGTCCACAGACATATAAAGTAACTTTTCCCTCTTTAAGAGGGATGAATTTTCGTTTTGTTTTTTGTACTGAATCAAATATATGCACTGATAAAATCCTTAAATAGTAATAATAGTAGAGTAAATAACACAGAACCAATACCAAGATAAAGCAGGTTTTTTGAACGAAGTATAGCAAAAAAGTTTTTTATTCCAAAAACTTTGAGTGTAAAAAAGAGGCTAGTAAAACCACCTATGGTGCTCGCAAGTGCCAAACCGGCAACACCAAAAGGAACTATAAAGGTTAGGGCAAAGGTGACATAAACGACAAGTGATACGGTGGCTATTTTTGCAGCCTGTGTTTGCATCTCTTTGGCATAGAGCCATAAAACAAAAAGCTTTTGTATGCCAAAGGGTAATAGTCCAAGCATATACATTTGTAGCACGGCACTTGTGTTGGTTGTATCTTGTGCATCAAATGCACCTCTTTGAAAAAGTAGCCAGATAATTTCATGAGAGAGGATAATACCGCCAAGTGTGCTAAAGGTGAGTAAAAATGCCAAAAACCAGAAAGCTTTTTGCAGATTTGCCAAGGCTTTTGCTTCATCATTGTTTTTTAAATAGCGTGCAATTCTTGGAAAAAGAGCTACAGAAGTAGCAATGGCAAAAAGTGCTAAAGGAAGTTGAAAAATACGGTTGGCATAGTACAAGTAAGAGATAGAACCACTTGCTAAAAATGATGCTAAAAATGTGTCCAAAAAAGCAGATACCTGTGCGGTAGAATTACCCCAAACCGCCGGCAAAAAGTTTGTACGGAATTTTTTACTATCTTGTTTGATAAATTGTGATTTTTTTTTAAAGTATTTTAACCCACCTATGAGTAGTTGTAAGAGTCCCAGCTTATATATGGCAATGAGGTGGACAATGAGCTGTAATACACCACCAACAACAACGCCAAAACTTAAATAGTAAACAATTTGGCTTTGACTTTTGTCATGGGAAAGAGTGAGTGCTGCTATGAGTGAGAGGTTTAACAAAGCCGTTGCAAAAGCAGAGGTGGCAAAGTGATGTTTATATTGGAGCATGCCACTTAAAAAGGTGACACTGAAAATAAGGGGCAAATACCAAAAGTTTATGGCGACATAAGGCGCTGCTAAATGAATGGTATGGGCATCAAAACCTGTGGCAATGGCTTTTGTAAAAAGTTCTGGCACAAGATTAACGAGTAGTGTAATGAGCAGTATAATAGACAAAAAAATAAAAAAAATATTGATAGAAAAAACGGCTTTGTGTTTAGTTCTTGCAAATGCGGGAATAAAGACCTGAGTAAATGCACCCTCGGCAAAAATTCTACGAAAAAGATTAGGCAGTTTAAAGGCGATGAAAAATATATCACTATATATATTTGCACCAAGAGAGGATGCGGTTAAAAGGTCTCTGAAAAATCCCAACACACGGGAGGTGAGAATTCCAAAACTATTGGTAAATATTGCTTTAAACATAGGCTTCTTTGTCGATATAATATTAGTTTTACATGATTTTAACAAATCTTTGGTTAAAATCTTTCATAATTAAATTTAAAAAAAAGTATGGTAACACAATTATGGCATTCTTTGGCTCCGATAAAAAGACAAAAATAGCAAAAAAAGTTCGTCCTACAGTGGTTCGAACGCAAAATATTGCAAAAGAATTATTTAACATAGCAAAGTCGTATGAAATAAAACCTGAATACCTTGATTTTAATATACTTGATATTCAAACATATACACGAATAAAAAGTGATAAAGAAGAAACTGAATGGGAAGAAGTTACCCCAGAGGCTCTTCGTGAATTGGATGATGAATCTTCTTATTTGAACCCTAATTTTCAGATTAAACAAACCTATGAGGTAGAAATTTTTTCCAAACATCTTCATGAAGAAGATTTGTATAAAAATTTTAAAACAGCCGTCGGTGCCAATGCTACAAAATGTAAAGTTTACCTTAGTATTACAGGCGGTTCTCGTGTTGAATATAATTCTAGATTTGAAGATGACTTTTTAGATCTTATTAATAAGAAAAAAATACGAGCCGGAATACTTGTGCATATTTTTGATGAAATGCTACCTGATGTGGTTTCAAAAATTTCTGCACGCATACGAGTGGCACAACATTTGGAGTTTGAAAAAGCCGAAACACATTTAATAGCAGAAGGCTTTGAGCCTACGCCGACAACAAATGATGCTTTAATTTTGCATTTTGAAAAGAACAAAGAGTTGGATGAAAATGAAAAAGTAGATTATGCCGCTCGCGGATTTATTCAAAGTGTTGTAAAAGATGAATTACTTATAGAGTATATTAAGCCAAAAATTGGAAAACCAGGAAGAAATTGTCGCGGTGAATATATGAAGCCTGCTGAGCCTGTAGTTAGATATGAACCTACATTTAAAGTTGACAGTAGGATTAGAGTTGATGAAAATGATGAGTCAATAAAATATTATGCAAATGAGAATGGTTATATATCTTTTGAAAATGAGACTTACACCATTAAAAATGAAGTGGATGTCGGAGAAATTAGCTTTAAAACAACAGGCTCTATTAAAAGTGGTATTAATTCTGATGTTGATATTTCAGTCAAAGAAACAGATGCCATAAAAGATGCTGTGGGAACAGGCATGCTTGTTGAGGTGAGTAAAATTAATATTGAAGGAAATATTGGCTCAAATGCAAAAGTTATTGCGAAAGAAGCTGTTGTAAATGGTCAAACTCATAAAACAGCTGTTGTCAAAGCAGATGACTTACAAATTAATGTGCATAAAGGCAAAGCCTATGGAAAGAACATTAGAATAACAAGGCTAGAACATGGAGAAGTTGAGGGAGAACAAGTAAAGGTAGCACAAGCTTTAGGTGGTATAATTCTGGGCAAGGAAATAGATATAGAGATTTGTGCCTCGCATGTAAAAGCGACAGCAACGAAACGCATAGAGATTCAAAAGCTTCAAGGCAGTGAAAATATTTTTACTATTGACCCTTTGTTAAAAAAAGATGCAAAAGAAGATTTACATTCAAATCAAGAAAATATAGAAGAGTTAGAGTTAAAAGTTAAAGAGCTTCAAAAAGAGTTAAAAACACAAATGCACTTACTCAAAGAGGCAACACCGGCTTTTCTTGACATTAAAAAGAGACTTATACATTATAAGAAAAATGGTGTAAAAATGCCAGCATCATTTGTAAAAAAATATAAACAATTCCAATCTATGCAAGAAAATGTAAAACATTTAAAAGCAGAGTATGAAGTGGCACAAGACCAACTCAATCTCTTAACAACAAAAACGGCTTCTTTTCAAGATAATATTTTGGATGCAAGAATTATAAACAGAGATAAATGGATGGGTTATAATGAGATTAAATTTAAGTTGGTTAATCCGCCTATAGAATTGGTATATAAACCGATGGAAGGTTCTCGTGAACATATATTTGGTTTGGTAGAATTGGATGAAGGTGAATATGCTATTCGCCCTATGAGTGATGAAGGAAAAGAAAAAGAATGATAGTAGGCGTACACGGAAAAATTGTATATAAAGAACCTAGTTATGTACATGTAAATGTAGGAGGTATAGTCTATGAAGTTTTCATTTCTTTACATACTTTTTCTGCCTTGCCAAAGGAAGATGTGTCACTTTTGACAACACAAATAATTCGTGAAGATGCACAGCTTCTTTTTGGTTTTATAGATAAAGCAGAGAAAAATATGTTTGCTCGTTTGTTGAAGATTAGCGGAGTAGGTCCTAAAGTGGCTATGGCAATTTGTTCGACATATACACCGTCTCAATTTGCCACTATTATAAACAACAAAGATATAAACGGTGTGAAAAAAGTGCCGGGAATCGGTCCTAAAAGTGCCGGGCGCATTTTAGTCGAACTTAATGGTTTTGATGCTGAAATACTCAGTGATAATACAACATCGCAAACTTCACAAGCGTTTAATGAAGCGAGTGAAGCACTGGAAGCTTTAGGCTTTAAAAAAGATAAAATATCTAAAGCATTGAGTGCTTGCGAAGGTGATGATACGGCTTCACTTGTAAAAGGTGCTCTCAAACAACTTCAAACGATTTAAAGGAAAATTATATTGAAATTAACGATTTTATTCGGTGGTGCAAGTTTTGAACATGAAATTAGCATCGTCAGTGCTATAACATTAAAAGAAAAATTATCAGATTTTGATTTGACATTTGTATTTTGTGACAGTGATCATACTTTTTATAATATAGAAGCTTCAAAAATGAAAGCAGTTACTTTTTCAAAAGGTGAGCATAAAAAAATGCCTGTTTTAACACTGACGCAGGGTGCTTTTGTACAAAAAAGTATGTTTTCTAAAAGTGAATACAACAGCGTAGTGCTTAATCTCATTCATGGAGCCGATGGAGAAGATGGAACACTAGCCGCCTTACTTGATTTTTATGCTATTAAATACATTGGTCCAAGAGTTGATGCGTGTACATTTTCTTATGATAAACGCTATACAAAATATTTGTGTGAAGCGATAGGTGTGAAAAGTGTTGCCTATGAAGTGCTTCATAAAAGTGAGCATTGTAATATACAAACACCATACCCTATCATTGTAAAACCTGCATCTCTTGGTAGCTCGATTGGGGTAAGTATAGTAAAAGATGAGAGTGAGCTTGATTATGCCCTTGATGTTGCTTTTGAGTTTGATGATACTGTCATAGTTGAGCCTTTTTTAGAGGGTGTAAAAGAGTATAATTTGGCAGGGTATTATGCAAATGGTACTATGCACTACTCAATAGTGGAAGAACCGCATAAGGAAGAATTTTTAGACTTTGAAAAAAAATATATGGATTTTTCAAGAAGTGAACAGGTGCTTCAAGCTGATGTGAGTGAAGCGTTGACACTGCGTCTCAAAACTAATTTTGAAAAAGTCTATCGTGGTCTGTTTGAAGGTGCTTTGATTCGTTGTGACTTTTTTGTTTTCAATGATGAAGTTTTACTCAATGAAATTAACCCTATACCGGGTTCTATGGCAAATTATCTCTTTGAAGATTTTGCAGCATCGCTTGAAGCACTCTCCTTATCTTTGCCACATGCAAAACGACCAAAAGTGACTTATGATTACATTCACTCTATTTCTCAGGCTAAGGGTAAATAGATGGCGGTGAAGTCAATACAGTATAAACAGCATACTTTTGACATCAGTTATGAGATTGTGAACCCTGAGGCAAAAGTTGATTTGATACTTTTGCATGGTTGGGGAAGTAACAAAAATCTGATGAAGCAGACATTTTCACCTTATATGAATACTTTTCGTCATATTTATATAGATTTACCGGGTTTTGGCAACTCTACATGTAGCACGGCATTGACAACTGCTGATGTGGCAAGAATAGTAGAGCTTTTTATGATTCATATCAATGCATCAAAAGATATAATTCTTGGACATTCGTTTGGAGGAAAAGTTGCTTTGCTGCTTGAACCAAAAGTTCTAGTGCTTGTTGCAAGTGCCGGCATTTATATACCTAAATCTTTGAAAGTTCAGGCAAAAATAGCCCTTTTTAAAACATTAAAAGGTCTTGGTTTGTCTAAGTTTCGTTCCCTTTTTGTTGCAGAGGATGCAAAACAACTCAGTGAATACATGTACCAGACTTTTAAAAATGTGGTAAATGAAGATTTTAGTGAGGAATTTGCAAAATTTGACGAAAAAACATTGCTTTTTTGGGGCAAAGAGGATACTGCTACACCACTGAGTTCGGCAAAAAAAATCAAGGCACTTATAAAAGATGCAAGACTCCAAACTTATGAGGGCGACCACTATTTTTTTATGAAAAATGCACAAGATATCTCTACAAAAATACAAACTGCTTTTTTAGAGACACTAGGACACTAAATGCAAGAATATGAAATTTTTATAGCCTTTGTAACTAATGTACTTTTCGTAACACTTTTAGGTTGGTATCTTATTACAAACCTGCAATGGTATGATTATAAACTCGAACGCGTTGTATTGAAACACCATAAACCGCATTGGCATATTTTATATTTTATTATTCCTTTCATTGCTTATTATACAACCGGTAAATTTTTTGTTATTTTCTTTGTTTTTGCATTTCTTCCGGGGATTATCATTTGGTATAAAAAGCTTGATAAAAAGTTGGTACTCACATGGCGTGTCAAACGATTTCTTATCTTACTCATCTCTTTGACATTATTTCAAGATGTTTTATGTACGCTCAAACACGGCTGTGCCGTTTATGGCGTGTTTATGCCTTTAGCTCTTGCATACATTGGCAGTTATATGATAGAAAAGTTTTTGTTTAAAGTGTATATGAAAGAGGCAAAGAAAAA
>JALSLQ010000037.1 GCA_026988235.1 Sulfurimonas sp. | reverse complement strand
CGAGGACGAATCTGACCTTTAAGTTTAATATTGTCTAAAATATTAATCCCATCTGCACTTGCACTTACACTCAACCCACCGATTACTAATGGCAATGCTGCCATTGAAAGTAGTAATTTTTTCATTTTTTTCCTTTATTTTATATTTGAGATTTCATATCTCTCTAAAATGTAAATAAATATATTTTAGAGAGATATGAATAGTTATATGTAATAACTATTCATCCTCTTTTGCAAATTTTTCATATAAGAAACTGAGGACTGCTTCACGGCATCGTATGTATTCAGGATTATGCTGTAGAGCAACTCTATCTCGAGGTCTTGGAAGATTTACTTCTAAAATCTCGCCAATAGTTGCAGAGGGTCCATTTGTCATCATAATAACTCTGTCACTCAGTAAAACAGCTTCATCAATATCATGTGTGATAATGATAACAGTATTTTTCATTTTTTCTTGAATACGCATGAGATGCTCTTGTAAATTTGCTCGTGTGAGACTGTCAAGTGCACCAAATGGTTCGTCCATAAGTAAAATTTTTGGTTTAATCGAAAGTGCCCGGGCAATTCCGACACGCTGTTTCATTCCACCACTTATTTCTCCAGGCAATTTATCTTTTGCATGTTCAAGGTTGACCATGGAAACAAATTTTTCAACGCGTTCTCGTAACTCTTGAGCAGAGAGTTCTGGCATAACTTTTTTTACTGCCATCTCTATATTTTGGTAAACTGTAAGCCATGGTAATAAAGAGTGATTTTGAAACACTACAGCTCTTTCTGGTCCAGGACCTTTGACTTCTTTATTCTCCAAAAAGATATTCCCACTTGTTTGTACATCAAGACCAGATATCATATTGAGCAGAGTACTTTTCCCGCATCCACTATGCCCTATAATAGATATGATTTCATTTTCTTTGATGTTGAGATTAACATCAGTAACAGCTACATAGGGATCTTTACCGGGTATTGGAAACACTTTTTCAATATTTTCTAGATGTAAAAATTTATCGTTCATTATACTCTTCCTTTTTTTGTATAGTCAAAATAGTTTGAAATTTGATTCATTATCATGTCAAGAATCCATCCAACGACACCAACTATGATGATACCAATGATAATATTTGGATAATTTAAGTTGTTATACTCATCCCAAATCCAAAATCCAATACCGATACCTCCCGTTAACATTTCTGCAGCTACAATTACAATCCATGCAATACCTAAAGAGAGACGCATTCCTGTAAACATATAAGGAACAGCAACTGGCAATATGATTTTAAAAACTTGTTCCATTGGCGTAAATCGTAATACCTTTGCTACATTCATATAGTCCTGATTTACATTTTTTACACCCAGTGCTGTGTTGATAATTATAGGCCATATTGAAGTTACAAATATAGTAGCAATAGCTGTAAAATTTATATCTTGAAATATTAATAAAAACAGAGGTAGCCATGCGAGTGGTGATACAGGTTTTAATATTTGTATGATAGGTTCAAAAGCATATTGGGCATTTTTACTCATACCAATAAGTATACCAAAAGGTATGCCGGCTAAAATAGCCAAGGCAAAACCACCAAAGACACGCTTGAGGGATTCAGCAACTTGCCAAAAAAGACCCTTATCATCTTCGTTATTGATATAAAATGGGTTTGTTAAAACACCTTCAAGTTCATCTCCATCACTGGTTACACCACCAAATGCGGCGACATAAGTATCTGAAGGTGTTGGGAGATTTTCAACAATGTGTGCCAAGCCATTCCATAGTTGTATGATAACAAACAGTACTATTACGGGAAGTAATATTTTTTTTACAATTTCATTTTTCATGTTATTCCTTTGTGTGATATATTTAGAAGTGCCTAGTCTTATACTAAGGAGAATTTTAAAAAAATGAATTTTTTTACTAGACACTTCTAAATATAAGACAGACACTTATTTGTCTGTCTTATATAAGATTATTTTGTTACAAATTTTGGATCAGCACAACCAGCCGGTCCATAGTTACATTCATATTCTGGTTGGACAGTTTTAAGTGTACCCTCCCATGTATTGAGAGCTTTGAGTTCTTTTTGTGTTACTTTTGGATGTGTAACATTGAAGCTATAAATATACTCTACAGCACTGTTTGGGTTATAAACTTTACCATCCATAAATTTGTTGTACTCTTGAACACCATCTTTTTTCCATGGAGATGCAGGAATTTTATAACCAACCTCTTTTGCAACTTCAGCAAAAAGGTCTGGTCTATAAACAGACTCTATTGTTTTTTTCATATCAACTGCTTTGTTTAGCTGTCCCCATCTATACATTTGTGTAATAAACCACATCCCATGAGAATAAAATGGATAAGCCGCGTAATCATTTGCAAAAACATTAAACATAGGGTTTGGTACAGATTTGTCACCTTTTACATATTGAAAAGTTCCTGTCATAGATTTCTCTAATACTTTGACTGGTGCATAGACATATTGCTTTTTGCTTAAAATTTTAGCAGCCTCTTTTCTATGTTCCCA
>JALSLQ010000036.1 GCA_026988235.1 Sulfurimonas sp. | reverse complement strand
AAATTAACAAGGAGTTTGGATGGCAGAAGAAACACAAGAGGCAATACAAAGTAAACCTCAAGAACAACGCAAACCAAATAATAACCGTAGACCAAATAATAATAATCGTAGACCAAATGGGAATCAAAATAAACCTGTTGGTGAAAAAAGTGCAAATGCAAATGCAAAACCAAGAACAAATAATAATAACAAAAATAAGAGTCGTGGTCGCCATAAAAGAGGTGCTTCGCCTATTGATGAGAAGCTAAAAGCATTTGTTGTAAAAAATCAAGAATCACAAAAGCAAAGATTAAATCCTCATTATAAGCTTGATTTGAATTCAAAAGCCAAAATTCGTGTCACTCCACTTGGTGGATTGGGTGAAATTGGCGGTAATATTATGGTGTTTGAAACTGAAAAAGAAGCGATTCTTGTCGATGTCGGTATGAGTTTTCCAGACGAAGATATGCATGGTGTTGATATTTTAATTCCAGATTTTTCATATCTTCGTGAAATTAAAGACAAAATTGTCGGTATTATTATAACGCATGCCCACGAAGACCACATTGGTGCAATACCTTACCTTTTTAAAGAAATGCAATTTCCTATCTTTGGAACACCGCTTCCTTTAGCGATGATTGGTAATAAATTTGATGAGCATCATTTAAAAGAGGCTAGAAAACATTTTAATCCTATTGAAAAAAGAAAAGTATATAAAATAGGAAACGATTTTGAAGTTGAGTGGATGCATATGACACACTCTATTTTAGATTCTTCATCGGTAGCCATTACAACAGAAGCCGGTACGGTTATTCATACAGGTGACTTTAAAATTGACTATACGCCGATTGATGGTTATCCTGCTGATTTACATCGTTTAGCACACTATGGAGAAAAAGGTGTTTTGTGTTTGTTAAGTGATTCAACAAACTCACACAATCCTAATCCAACACCATCAGAACTCAGTGTCGCACCAGCATTAGACCGTGTGTTTAGCAAGGCAGAAGGAAGAGTAATTCTTTCAACATTCAGCTCAAATATTCATCGTGTCTATCAAGCAATTCAATATGCTGTGAAGTATGGTCGTAAAATTTGTGTTATTGGGCGTTCTATGGAGCGTAATCTTGAAGTGGCTATGCAGTATGACTATATAAAATTCCCCAAAAATATATTTATAGAGCCTGATGAAGTTGCACATATGAATGATAAAGATGTTTTAATCGTGACAACAGGTTCGCAAGGTGAGGGTAATTCTGCACTGTTTAGAATGTCAATAGGTGAACATAGACATATTAAAATTAAACCGGGTGATTTAATTGTGCTTTCTTCTCGTGCTATTCCTGGAAATGAGGGTTCTATATCTCAAATGCTTAACCACTTACAAAAATGTGGGGCTAAAATAGCGTATGACAAAGATTTACATGTTTCAGGACATGCGTCTTTAGAAGAACAAAAACTAATGCTTCGCCTTGTTAATCCTAAATTCTTTTTACCAATTCATGGAGAATACAACCATGTTATGAAGCATAAAGAGACAGGCATGATGTGTGGTGTTCCTGAGAGAAATATTTTGCTTATGACAGATGGTGAACAGATAGAAATTGCACCAAAATATATGAGAAAAGTTAAAACTGTTAAGACAGGAAAAACTTATATTGATAATCAAAATAACCATGCAATTGAAGATGATATTGTGATGGATCGTCAAAAACTTGCAAATGACGGTGTTGTGATGATCGTTGCACAAGTGAGTGAGCAAACTGGAAAAATGATGGACAAACCACAAGTAACATCATTTGGATTAGTCGCAGATAAAAAAGACAAAGCATTTGCAAAAGAAATAGAAGAGATTTTAGAAAATTTCTTGTTGAACATGAAACCAGGGCTTATCGGCAGTCCTAGAACGCTAGAAGGTGATTTACGCCAAGTGATTAGAAAGCATATCTATCGTAAAATGAAAAGATATCCATTAATCGTTCCAAATATTTTTATACATTAAAACTTTAAAAGGCATAACTTTGTCAGAGCAAAAAAACAGTGAATTTGAAAACGCAGTAAAAGTAATGATACAACATGTTGGAGAAAATCCAAGTCGTGAGGGTTTGCTAGACACGCCCTTGCGTGTGAGAAAAGCATTTGAATTTATTTATGGTGGGTACAAAGAAGACCCAGCAGCAATTTTAAAAAAAGCTCTATTTACTACCTCAAATGATGAAATGGTGCTT
Source organism: Sulfurimonas sp. (assembly GCA_026988235.1). Taxonomy (GTDB): domain Bacteria; phylum Campylobacterota; class Campylobacteria; order Campylobacterales; family Sulfurimonadaceae; genus Sulfurimonas. The sequence goes on along the minus strand of JALSLQ010000036.1, from coordinate 15,011 downwards.
GTTAAAGACATAGAATTTTATTCTACATGTGAACATCACCTTTTACCTATTATAGGGCGTGTACATGTAGCTTACATACCTGATGGTAAGGTTGTAGGACTTTCAAAAATTCCTCGTGTAGTCAATGTATTTGCTCGCCGTATGCAGATTCAAGAACAGTTAACAGAACAGATTGCTGATGCAATTATGGACACAATCGCCCCAAAAGGGGTGGCTGTCGTCATTGCTGCGCGTCATATGTGTATGGAAATGCGAGGTGTTGAGAAAATAAATTCAACAACAACATCTTCAGCACTTCGAGGACTTTTTAAAAAAGATGAAAAAACAAGAAGTGAATTTTTTTCTCTTATTAACTCCCCAACGGGAACAAGATACTAAAAAATGCCCTTATCATCGCTCAAAGAGAAACTTGCAAATAAAAATTATTCAGTAGCCTTTGGCGAAGTTGTAAAAATCAATGCAACGATTGTTACGGCGAAGGGTTTACATGTAAGCATTAGTGATATGGTTAAAATTATCTCTGAAACCACACAGCAAGAGACTATTGGCATGGTCACAGAAATAGATGCTGATACTTTTTTTATTACCCCTTTTTCTTTTGTAGAAGGATTTCGTTCTGGTGATAAAGTATTTTTGGATGCAACAGGATTAAATATTCCGGTAGGTCCTTCTTTATTAGGACGCGTCGTAGACCCTTTTATGCGCCCTATAGATGGTAAAGGAACGCTCAACGATATGAAACTTGCCCCAATTATAAAAGCACCAATAGCTGCTATGAAACGGGGTATGATAGATGAAGTTTTTTCTGTGGGTGTGAAGTCACTTGATGGACTGCTTACTTGTGGAAAAGGGCAAAAACTCGGTATTTTTGCAGGGAGTGGTGTCGGAAAATCAACCCTGATGGGTATGATCATCCGCGGAGCAGATGCACCCATAAAGGTAGTTGCCCTCATAGGTGAGCGGGGGCGTGAAGTTCCTGAATTTATAGAAAAAAACCTTGGTGGTGATTTAACAAATACCGTTATTGTAGTAGCAACTTCTGATGATTCGCCTTTGATGCGAAAATATGGTGCTTTTGCTGCTATGAGTGTAGCCGAATTTTTTAAAGATCAGGGTAAAGATGTCTTGTTTATTATGGACTCTGTCACTCGTTTTGCTATGGCACAGCGTGAAATAGGGCTAGCCCTTGGTGAACCACCGACTTCAAAAGGTTATCCGCCATCATCTTTGACACTTTTACCACAGCTCATGGAACGCGCAGGAAAAGAAGAAGGTAAAGGAAGCATTACGGCTTTTTTTACTGTTTTAATTGAGGGTGATGATATGAGTGACCCTATTGCTGATCAGTCTCGATCTATTTTAGACGGGCATATTGTCCTCTCTCGAGAAATGACGGACTTTGGTATTTATCCGCCTGTGCATATTTTAAATTCGGCTTCGAGGGTTATGAATGATATTATTACACCGGAGCATCTGCAAGCCGTTATGAAGTTTAGACGACTCTATACTTTGCTCAAAGAAAATGAAACATTGATAAGAATCGGGGCTTATACTAAAGGAAGTGATGCCGAACTAGACGAGGCAATAGATAAAAAAGAGGCTATGGAAAGCTTTATCACGCAAAAAGCAGATGAAAAGGTTGAATTTTCTCAAACAAGGGAAGAACTTGTTACTCTTATGAATTCATAAATACTTGTGAATTAAGCCAACTATCGCGTTCTATTCGTTTTTCTTTTGTCTGGGTTATTGCAAGGGCATGGGGTACATATTTTTTATAACTATTCATAAGTATGCTTAATTCTTTGTCCATACCAAATATATCTATGTAAGAGTAGATAATATTTTCAGCATTTTTAAATTTTTTATGTGCAATAAGCTGTTTTATTTTTATTTGAAAACTTAAACGCAGTAAATCACCTACTCTTGAAGTGCGTGTTTTGATGAGTATGAGTTCTTGCAGTGTCTCTTTAAGGCTTCTTATATCACCTTTAAGAGCAAAAGATTCGCATTCCTCCATTAGTTTTTGCCAATGTTTTTCCAAAAGTATTGTTATATGAAGTTTTTGGAGTATTTCATTGGCATCAATTAATTCATAACATGCCTTAAAATTATTTTGTTCATATTCATAAAGCAGTTCCTTGGCAAGATGTGCCTTAGTATATACATCTTTGAGTGCTTCTTGCGTACATGTAGAATGGTGAAGTGCTGTAATACCGGTTATTGCATTGTCTATTTGCCCGTTATCTATGAGTAAATCAATCTTTTGTAACTCTTTTTTCTGAGATTCTTTTAAGCCTATATAACTTGGTATTTCTTGAAATACTTCATATTTTGCAGCGAGCATATTTATGGTACTGTAATCTTTTGTTTGTAGCGCTTTTAAAAATTGTAAAAATTCTTTGTTCTGTTTTAAAAGCAAATCAATAATGGCACGCTTTGAAAAAACTGTTATATAAGGAGTAAGAACATCTGCTGCTATATCTTTTCTGCCTATTAGTATCTGTTTTTGGGCAAAAGTAAAATTTTCTTTAAATGTCTCTTCCATTTTTGTGTACTGATGTGTATGCTTAAGCGCAGGAAATTTTTCACTTAAAGTATAGGCTAACGCATATTTTTTATCAATATAAAAATTTTTAAATTTGGGGTACTGTTCATATGCCTGATACATTAAATCAATTTCTTGCGATTTTGTATCAAGAATACTTAGTAGTTTTATGATGGGTTCTAGCTCTTTTTTGTTGGATTTTATAAGTGCCTGCATAGCTTTAATATAGAGATTTTCATGAAGCTGTTCAAACTTTTTATATATATGAGTCTCTTGTAGTTTCGGGTTATCATGCACCATTTCAAAGGCTTGTGAAAGCTTTTTATTTTGTAGAGCATTTTGTAAATCTTGAGCCTTTGGAAGCTTTACATGTAAGATTTGATTATTACACAAAACCACTATAATGTTTTGTTCTTGGGTAAGGACTATTTTGTCGATTTTATCTTCAAAGCTGATATACTTACTACATATGATTTTTGCAGTACGAATATTAATGAGAACAAGAGAATTGCTATCTCCGCTAATAACAACAAAATCACTATTTTTAAAATGAAGTATATTCTTTATATTCAGAAAAGGCATCGTAATCGTTTTTGCTTTTTTTCTAAAATTTAGGGGTTGAATGAATACTGTTGCATTGATATTTCCATACAAAAGTAAATTTTCATCAATAAAGCATATTGAATTGACGCGTGCTTTTGAATCGCAAAAGTCTCTTTTATTGGAGTACGAGTTTAAATGAATGAGGGTGACACAAGAGCCATATCCACTTGAAGCTACAAGATGATTATAGCTTTCAATGGCACTCACATAATTTTTTACTGCATTGTGCTTCGTTTTTGCATGTAAAAAAGAGTGTAAGCGTGAAATTTCTGAGCTTCCGTCATAACGGTAGAGCATGACTCTGCCCTCTGTTGTCCCTGCAATCAAGTAAGGTGTTTTTTCAACAAAGGAGAGAACATCAATACTTCCGTTATGGGTGTAAATGGTTTGGAGTATCTCTTTATTGAGCAGTGAAACAATGTATATCACCTGCTCATTGGCAAAAGCACAAATATTTTGTTGTGAGTGAAAATCAATAGCGGTAGTCTTATGCCCGAGTAGCATAATGGAGAGAATATTTTTGTTCTTACAATCATCAAGAGAAAAAATTCTAATGCCATGAGACTGGGTACTTATGGCTACAAGATTATTCTGTAGGACTTTTATAGATGTTACTGCAGAACGGGCTTTTTGACACTCTATAATTTCGAGCATAGTAGCTTCTTAGAAGATCTTATTGACAAGCAGCTGAGGAGATATTCTGCCGTTAAATTCATTTTTTGCCACTGAGTAGCTACATGTAAGCTTTTTATTTTCAGGCATTTCAAATACTCGTCGAAAAGCAATGAGTTCTATAGTAGTTCTTTGGTGAGGATATTGTCTGACTTCTATTCTCGAATGTGATTTGTCTGCACCCATGAGCTTTATGCTGACTACCTCTGCATCTTTTATGAGAAAAGTTGGGCGTAAATTGGCTTCGCCATAAGGTTCAAACTGTTCAAGTAGACTGAGTAGCTCAGCATCTATATCTTCACTTTGGAGTATGCCGCTTATTTGTTCTTTTGGTATAAAATCATCTTCTGGAATTTTTTGTGCACTTTGGTTAATAGCCTTTGTAAAAGCTTCTATATCCTTTACATGTAAACCCAAGCCTGCTGCCATTTTATGCCCACCAAACTTAGTTAACAAGCGTTCATTTTCTTTTATCAGTTCATATATATTGACTTCGCCTATACTTCTGGCACTCCCTTTTGCCTCTTCACCTTTTATACTTAACACAATAGTAGGAAGTCCAAATTTATCAACCAGACGAGCGCACACAATGCCTACAACACCTTCATGCCAGCCTTTTCCTGCGACAACTATTATTTTGTCATTTTCATTGACTGAACGGATGGCTTCTTGTGTCGTTTGCGCCTCTGTTTCTTTTCGTAAATTATTGAGTTGCCCTAGTAGTTCAAACTGTTTATACGCTGTTTGCGTATCTTGTGCGGTATAAAAATCAAGGGCAATAGAAGCATCTTCGAGTCGTCCCGCAGAGTTAATACGGGGGGCAATATTAAAGGCAATATCTTCACTGCTAATATTTGATTTATTTAAAAAATCACGAATTATAATGCTTGATGGTCTAGAGGAGTGCATTAAGAGTTTCAAACCCTCTTTTACAAGCGTTCTGTTGATGTCTACAAGGGGCATGATGTCCGCTATGATGGCAATGGCTAAAATATCTAAAAACTGTTTCATGTCGATAGATAAGGAGAGTTCTTTTTTGAGTAGTCCAAGGAGAAGCCAAGCAACCTCTGCACCACATATCTCTTTAAAAGGGTAGTTACATGTAACACGCTTGGGGTCAACTATGGCATAGGCATCTGGTAAAATTTCAGAGGGGGTATGATGATCGGTAATAATCAAGTCAATTTCTTTCTCTTTACAAATTTTAGCTGCTTCAATGGCAGATATACCGTTGTCAACAGTTATAACCAAGTCGGCATGAACTCTTTGTAAAACGCTAGGGCTAACACCGTAACCGTCAGTAAAACGATTTGGAATAACAGCTTCAAGAGGGTAAGGTATCTGCTTGAAAAAATCCACCACAATTGCTGTTGAGCTGACACCATCAACATCATAATCACCTACTAAAGTTATCCGTTCATTATTTCGTATTGCTTGTGCAATTCTTTGTGCCGCTTTATTCGCATCTTGCAACAACTCAGGATTTGGAATTTGGGAAAGTTTTTTAGCTTCAGTCTCAAACCTCCCTGAAAGGAGTTTAAAAAGGTCTGATTTATTTAAGTGTGGTGTGTTATTGGGCATTTAAACTGGCATTTACAAATGCAAGTATTGACGGATTTGGCGTTTGCAAGCGTGATGTGAATTCTGGATGAAACTGGACACCTAAAAACCAAGGATGCCCTTGTATTTCTACTGTTTCTATAAGCCCGTTTGATTCACCGGTTACTATCATCCCCGCATCTTCAAGCTGTTGTCTATATGCAGGATTGGCTTCATAACGATGGCGGTGTCTTTCATATATAGTTTTTTGACCATCATAAGCTTGGCGTAACAGGGAACCCTCTTTTGTGTCACAAGGGTATTCTCCAAGACGCAGTGTGCCGCCCATAGGTGACTGGTGTGTTCTGAGTTGCATACCACCGCTTTGGTCTAAAAAGTTGTCTATAAGATAAATCATTGGGCTTGTTGTGTTTTCATCAAATTCTACTGAATTTGCATTCTCAAGCCCTAACACATTTCGGGCATACTCAACAAGTGCAAGTTGCATTCCCAAACAGATTCCTAAGTAAGGCACTTTGCTAACACGCGCATACTCAATTGCCTGAATTTTCCCCTCAACACCACGATTTCCAAAACCGCCTGCTACTAAAATCCCATCACAGTCACTTAGAAGTGCCTCAGCCCCTCTTTCTTCAATCTCTTCAGAGTCAACCCAACAAATTTCAACTCTGCTGTCAAGGTGTGCTCCTGCATGTATCAGTGCCTCTGTGAGTGATTTGTAAGATTCCTTGAGTGCCAGATACTTCCCTACAAAACCAATAACGACCTTCCCTTTTGGCTGTACTATTTTTTTGACAAGATTATCCCACTCTTCCATGTCGGGAATAACTTCGCCAAGCTCTAGTTCTTTTGCTATAGGCTTTAAAATATTTTGTCTTAAAAATGACATAGGAACATCATATATGCTTGCCGCATCAAGCGCTTCTATGACACTGTCAGGAGTAACATCACAACTCATTGCAAGCTTTTTCTTAAATGTTTTTGGTAGTGGATTTTCACTTCTTGCGATTATCATCTGAGGGGTGATACCAATACGGCGAAGTTCTTGAACAGAATGCTGTGTCGGCTTTGACTTCATCTCTCCGGCCGCTTTAATGTAAGGAATGAGTGTTACATGTACGAAGAATGTACCGGCAACTTCATCATCATGCTTCATTTGACGAATAGCTTCCATAAAAGGAAGTCCCTCTATGTCCCCGACCGTTCCGCCGAGTTCCACAACGAGAATATCATGCCCTTCTCCTGCTTCTTTAATACGCTTGACAATTTCACCGACAATATGAGGAACAACCTGTATAGTCTGCCCAAGATAGCCACCCGCTCGTTCACGCTCAATAACACTTAAATACACCTGCCCTGTTGTAAAATTGGATGCTTTTAAAAAAGATTTATCTAAAAAGCGTTCATAATTCCCTATGTCAAGGTCAGTCTCTGCCCCATCTTTTGTAACAAAAACTTCACCATGCTCCAGCGGACTCATAGTACCAGGGTCAACATTGATATACGGATCAATTTTTAACATACCTACATTTTTACCGGCATGTTTAAGTAAAGTGCCAACACTCGCAGCTGTAATCCCTTTTCCAAGGGAGCTTAAAACTCCACCGGTAACAAAAATGTATTTAGTCATTAAAAAATCTCCATATATTTATTATAAACGCGATTATAGTATATAATGTCTTATTAAATTATGAAAGTGAGTGTATGCAAAATATTTTAGTTTATATCATTATTGCTTTGGGTCTCTCAATAGTGATTAATATTTTTTTAAAAAAAATAGGGATTTCACAAATTATTGGTTATATTCTTACCGGTACGATTATAGCCTATGGGTTTGATTTACATGAAGCAAGTCACTCGCATGCACTAGAGATGGCTGGAGAATTCGGCATTGTCTTTTTGATGTTTACTATAGGGCTTGAAATATCTTTGGCAAAAATGGGTTCCATGAAAAAAGAGATATTTGCCAATGGATTGATGCAAGTAGGGTTTACTACAATTATGACCTATTTGTTAGCCTTTTATATTTTTTCTTTAGATGCAAAGTCGTCTATTATTATTGCACTTGCTTTTTCACTTTCCTCAACCGCAATTGTGCTTACTTATCTTAAAAACTCTAAAGAGATTTATACTCCTTATGGACAAAATGCAACGGGTATATTGATATTTCAAGATATTGCGGTTATTCCTATTTTGATTCTTATCAGTTTTTTAACCAAAGAGGGAAATCAAGATATTGTAGTTATTTTATGGCATACCTTTTTGAGTGTGACGGTTGTTATTGTCGTATTATTCACTGTTGGCAAAAAAGTGGTTACATGGTTACTTCATTTTTCATCTTCTTCTGAAGTAGATGAACTATTTATGGGTTCCGTATTATTTATTGTCATGGCAGCATCTTTATTTGCTTTTTATATGGGGTTTACCTATTCTTTAGGGGCATTTGTAGCAGGAATGATTATCGCTGAGACAAAGTATTATCATAAAGTTGAAGCAGATATTGCCCCTTTTAAAGATATTCTTTTAGGGACTTTTTTTGTGATAGTGGGGATGAAAATAGATGTACTGCTTTTTGTTCATAACCTTGGCTTAATTGTCGGTTTATTTTTATTGATTTTTATTGTAAAATCAACCTTTATGTTTTTACTTTTACGCCTAAACTCAAGCCGTGCAACTTCTTTAAAAACAGCACTATTTTTATCGCAGGTTGGTGAGTTTTCATTTGTTATTTTTGCACTTGCCGCATCGGGGCATATTCTTGATGAGAAGCTTGCTTCTTTACTGGTTCTTGTTGTCATATTTTCTATGATTATTACGCCATTTTTTGTCCCGTACATTAATATGATAACAGAAAAACTAATACAAGAAAAAGATGTGGTAACAGACATGTCTGCACTTGTAGGCAGAGAACATCATGTGATTGTTTGCGGGTATAGTGTGGTTGGGAAGTTTGTTACACAGTATTTAGAGGAACTTGATGCCCCTTATGTGATTATTGACAATTCAAATAAACATGTCAAAGAAGCTTTGAGCGAAGAGAAAGAGGCATATCTTGGGGATGCTTCAAAGACCGCTATTCTTGAAGCACTTAACATTAAAAAAGCTGCTGCAGTTATAGTAACACTAGATAATGTCCAAAAGAAACGCTTAATATGTGAAGCAATACTGAAACATACAAAAGATGTGAATGTGATTGTAAAAGTCATTTCTTTGGAAGAAAAAGAGAAGCTTTCAGATTTAAATATAACGGCTATTGTAGACGGTAAAGTTGAAGTAGCACGGGTACTTGTCGAAAGGATGCTTACCTGTCAACTAAAATGGCATTGAACGAGCCATTATTAGTTTCCGCGTGACCCAGGCTTAATGGCTTCACTCCCATCTTTACAAAGTGGACATACATCAGGTGCATACATCTCAAATGTAAAATCGGCAAGTGCAAAAAATGGAATATCTTGTGGGAGTTTACAGTTTGGCTGTGTTTGTATATCACTGCTCTCTCTGTGGCAAAAGCCACGATTGGCTAATGCTGCAACACCGACGATTTTTCCGCCGAGTTCTTTGACAACAGCTGCAGCTTCCATGGCACTTCCACCGGTTGTAATAATATCTTCACACATTAAAACTTTTTCGCCTTTACTGATTTCAAAACCACGACGAATATTCATTGCTCCATTGACGCGTTCAGCAAATATAAAACGAACATCAAGCGCAGTTGCAAGTGCAAAACCGGCAATCAAACCACCAAGAGCAGGAGCACAAACAGTGTCGATTTCAAGATTACTTGCTTTAATCTGATGTGCGAGTTCCTCTGCTAAAAGTTTTGCAGTTTTAGGGTCTTCCAAAACTTTTGCAGATTGCAAATAAAATTGTGAATGGTTTCCCGAGCTAAGTTTAAAATGCCCTTCTAAAAGGGCATCAGCATCCATATATATTTTTTTTACATCCATATTTATACTTTTAATATTTCAGCTTCTTTATCTTTTAAGATGCTGTCAACTTTAGTAATATACTTGTCTGTAATTTTTTGTACATTCTCTTGAGAAGATTTTGATTCATCTTGTGTGACTTCTTTATCTTTTTCAAGCTTTTTGATTTTGTCGTTCGCATCGCGTCTGTCATTTCTTATAGACACTTTTGCATTTTCGCCCATTGTTTTCATCTTTTTTACAGATTCCTGCCGTTGCTCAACTGTCATAGCCGGAAAGAAAAGTTTAATCTGCTCACCATCATTATTTGGATTGACACCAATATTTGCGGCATTTATAGCAGACTCTACCTCAGACAAAAGATTCTTTTCCCAAGGGTTAATGACAATTGTTGTTGCATCAGAGGCTATAACAGAACCAATTTGATCAAGAGGGGTGGGTGTTCCATAGTAGTCAATTTTTACATTGTCTAGTACAGAGGTTGTTACCTTTCCTGTTCTAAGTGTTTTGAAATCTCTTTGCATATGTTCAATGCTACCTTGCATCTTTGTTTCACATTCATTAAATATTTCGTTTAACATTCTGTTTTCTCCTTTGAAAGATTATTTTTTTGGTGTTGCTGGTGTTGTTGTAGCAGCCGGTGCTACAGGAGCAGCAACATTTGTTGTGGGAACCATTTCATCAACAACAGAAGATTGTGCAGATTGTGAATACATGTAACCTAGTGTTATTGTATTTACAATGAACAAAAAGCCTATAGTAAAGGTAGCTTTTGCCAAGAAACCACTTGGACCTTTGGCACCAAAAACGGACTCATTTGAACCACTGTAAGCTCCAAGACCGATGCTTGAGCTTTTTTGTAAAAGTACAGCTATAACTAAAATGATAACTAATACGATTTGGATTATAAGTAAAAGACTGGTAGTCATATATTTTCCTAAATTAAAGTGGCGAATTATATCTAAAAAAAGCTATATTATCAAACCTTTAAAAAAAGGGTATAATTGCATAAAATATATTAAAACTGTTTTGAAGGGTAAAAATGAAAAATTTAAAGATTATCGTCTTAATTCTGATTCTATTTTTGGCAGGTCTATTTTTTCTGATACAAAATGAGGGAAAATCCGATGTTGTAGAAAAACCTATAGTCGGTGTCACAACTTTTGCTCTGTATGACATCACAAAACATATTGCAGGGGATACAATCATTGTTGTTAATATCTTGCCTTTTGGTGTGGATCCGCATAGTTTTGAACCGACGCCTAGACTTATGACGAGTATAGAAAAAAGTGCACTAATCTTTTACAGCGGAGCAGGGCTTGAACCATGGATACATGGCTTTACATTCAAACACAAAGCAGTAAATATCAGTAAATATGTTAAATTGAGAAAGCTCTCAAACGCTGAGATGCAACAAGACCGTGAAGCTCATCATAGTAGCATAGACCCCCATTACTGGCTTGATTTTGATAACATGAAAAGAGCTACAGAGGTAATTACCAAAGAGCTGATTGTCTTACAACCTCAAAACAAAGCGCTTTATATGAAAAACAAAGACAAATATATACAAATGCTGAGCAAATTAGATGCAAAGTATAAAAAAACACTCTCAATTTGTCTAAAAAAGAGTGTTGTTGTTAGTCATAATGCGCTTGGCTATGTGGCAAAAAAATACGGCTTTCATGTAGAATCACTGACAGGATTATCTCCTGAAGCTGAACCGAGTGCCAAAGCTATCAAAAGAATTTTTCGAGATATTCACAACAAAGGTATTCAGACAATTTTTTATGAAAACTTCGTAAATGACAAAATGATAAAAACAATTGCTAGAGATGCAAACATTACCGTGGATGTTTTTCAGCCTTTGGGTAACATTACAGCAGATGAGGCAAAAGCTAAAATGACATACGAAGAGATTATGCGTACTAATCTTAAAAAACTTGCAAAGGCTCTTATGTGCAAATGAAGTTCAAAGTACCCATCTTTGATGTAAAAAATCTTCATTTTACAGTTCGAGGACAAAAAATTCTCTCAGATGTTTCATTTGAAATTTATGAGGGTGAATATATTGCCATTATCGGACCAAATGGCGGTGGCAAAACAACACTCATCCGTATGCTTTTAGGACTTACACAACCTACATCAGGGGATATAAAAATATTTGGAAAAAAGCTAAAAGAATTTAAAGAGTGGCATAAAATAGGCTATGTTCCGCAAAGAGCCACTCTTGTAGATGAAAGTTTTCCGGCAACTGTTGAAGATATAGTAAAAATGGGGCGTATTGCAAAAAGAGGTATTTTTGCAGGAGCGAGCAGGCAAGACAAAGCAATGGTGGAAGATGCTATGATAAAGATGGACATACTCAACTTAAAAGATAAAATGGTCGGTACACTCTCAGGTGGTCAGCGTCAGCGTGTGATGATAGCACGGGCATTGGCATCTGCTCCTAAAATTCTTATTTTAGATGAGCCAAACACCGGTGTCGATATGCTATCTCAGAAAAGATTTTATACACTGCTTGCGAAACTCAATAAAGAAGAAAATATTACAATTTTATTTATCACACATGACATTGGTGTCATTGCCGATGATATTGGACGACTCTTTACCATTAATCAAAAAGCGACGATTTGTAATGATCCTAAAAAAATGCTGAGTTGTGAAGAAGTGAGTGACCTATATGGCATAGATGCTCACGCACTGCATAACCATAAGCACGAGCATTAAGGATAATTATGTTTGAAATGATATCTCAAATAAATAATAAATGGAGGGAATGTAATGACTGAAATGCTCTCCTATGATTTTATGCAAAGAGCGTTTATAGCAGGTCTTTTCATCGCAGTACTCGCTTCAGTTAGCGGTACTTTTGTCGTACTTCGCCGTTATTCACTTATGAGTGAAACATTGGCACACTCTGCACTTGTGGGTGTAGCAGTAGGACTCGTAGCCGGATATAACCCTTTATGGATTGCTGTTATTGCTGCTATTGGGGCTGCTTGGCTTATAGAGTATCTTAGGAGTGCATTCTCACTTTATAGTGATGCTATTTTGGCAATTATGCTCTCAGGTTCACTCGCCATTGCTGTTATTATCGTTTCACTGGGGGGCGCTTTTAACAATTCACTTTTTTCTTATTTGTTTGGTTCTATTTTATCCGTAACCAATGAAGATGTCCTGACAATAATGATTTTTGGAAGTTTCTCCTTAGTCTTTTTACTACTCTTTTCTAAAGAACTCTACTTTATCGCCTATGATGAAGAAGTGGCAAAGACAAGCGGAATAAAAGTAAGATTTTTAAATTTTTTACTTGTGACAGTCGTTGCTATTATTATAGCTCTTTCAATTCGTGTGGTTGGAAGTTTGCTTATTGGGGCATTAATGGTCATTCCAACTGTGGCAGCACTGCAGTATAGAGTCGGCTTCAGAAATACTATGCTTATTTCACTCTTCTTTGCCGTTTTTAGCGTTATTTTTGGTATGAGTCTCTCTTATTATTATTCGTTGCCCTCAGGTGCTACAATCGTACTTTCAATCATAATTATTTTCATTATTTCTCTTATTATAAACAAAAAATAAAAGCAAACAGATGAAAGTAAGTTCCGAATTCTCCAAGTATGCATCGCATTATGACTCTTATAATAGTATTCAGCAAAAAGTAGCGGACAAGTTACTCTCTTTTGTAAGGACAAAGCCTAAAAATATTTTAGATTTAGGATGCGGTAGCGGTGCCTTGGCAAAAAAAATAACATGGAAATATGACAAGCTTATGGCTGTTGATTTTGCCCCAGGAATGTTGGAACTCCATCCCAAAGCAAAAAACATAGAGTGTATTTATGGAAATTTTAATGATACAAATCTTTTTGAATCACTCAAAGAATACAATTTTGACTATATTCTCTCTGCCTCGGCTTTGCAATGGGCAGATGATTTAGAAAAAACATTTCAGCAGATACGAGCGTTACATGTACCTGTAGCTCTTGCAATTTTTACGGCAAATACATTTAAAACCTTACATGTAACAGCAGGGCTAGAACCATTGCTTATAGATACATGTAAACTCAATACATTGCAACAAAAGTATTTTAATGCTAATTTTGAAGTAGTACAGTATAAGCTAGAATTCGATAATGTTAGAGATATGTTTCGTTATATAAAAAAGAGCGGAGTAAGCGGTTCGCGAAATATTTTAAGCTATAAAGAGATGAAAAAGCTCATGCAAGAGTATCCTCATAATTATTTAGAATTTGAAGTGGCTTTTATTTATTAAGCATAACCTCTTTCTCTATATTATAGAGTTCGTAGCGTAGTGTTTTAAAGTTCTCACTATATGCTATGTTTTCTAATTTATACAACTCTTCTAACACTCGAGCTGATTCCTGTGCGCGTTTAAAATTAGCAGTCAATATATCTTCAAGACTTGAGCGATTTTGTTCACTTTTTGTAGAGGAACGGAGTACATCATTGATGCTGTCTCTGTGTTGTAAGAGCTTTTGCGTCTCTTTAATCTGTGCTTTATGTCTTAGTGATTTTAATTTTGAGGAGAGTTCTTTGTTATTGTACTTATAGCGAAGGATGTCTTCAACAACACGCACACCTTCTTTGAAGCGGTTTATGTTAGCGTCAATCACCCGAAAGAGTTCGGGTGAAAGAGAGTTAGTCTTCATTTCCAAAGATGCCAAAAAGTTGTAAAAGTGCTATGAAAATATTTAGAAAGTCTAAATAAAGCGCAATCGCACCATCAATTGGAGTTTGATACGCTCCTTTCATAATATTTTGAGTATCAAAGATAACTAATATACTAAAAAGTATTACCACCGCACCAGCAATGATGATTTGAAACATTGGATTGCCAAGGAACATATTTACTATTGAAAATCCGATGATTACAAAAAGTGCAATCATTAAAGGTTTTGTATATCCTGTAAAATCTTTTGTACTTTTTATAGCAAAAAAGCTCATAGCACCAAATACAACTGCCGTCATAGCAAAAGCATTCCCGACAATAGTTCCCCCACCAGTCATTCCAAGTGTGCTCGCAAGCAAAGGTGATATTGTAAGCCCTGTAACAAATACAAAGGCAAACATGACTAAAAGGTTTATCCCTGGTTTGTTCTTAACAAATTGTAAACCGATTAAAAGCCCAATTTCCAAGAAGAACAACGGCCACATGTAACCTGCAATGGTGGCAGCTAAAGGCACACCTACATAAGCACCGGCAGCTCCTGCCATCATTGATGCAGCAAAAAGCTTATAAGTCTCTTTTACGAAAGAGACTATCTGCGTTTCACTACGACTGTTTGTTTGAGAAGCATAAGAGTTCCCTCTTGCGTAATCACGATCATAAAGTCCCATATTTTTTCCTTTTAGAATAATCTTGTTTAAGATATATTTTATTGATTGAATTCTATAGATAAAAAGTTAATGGAAGGCAACGCAGGGAGAAACAATATGCTTACATATATAATATATAAGTAGAAATAGAGAATAAAAATAAGTAAAACTAATTCTAAATGAAACAGGCTAAAAAGAAATCTGAAATTCTTTTCAAATACTATTGACATTAAAGTTGAAATCTCCTATAATTCCCATCCACAAACAGAGAGACCTTGTTAAAAAGGCCTAGAGAGACTTCGAGTTGAAGCCACTTGAAATTGTTTGAGATCATTGAAAACTAAGCAAGTAAGAGAGCTAGATGTAGTAAC
>JALSLQ010000035.1 GCA_026988235.1 Sulfurimonas sp. | reverse complement strand
TTCATAATAACTCTTTCAAAGTTAGGGTTGTCTTCTATTAATACATTATCAATTTTATATGTTGCGCTTCTTACCGGAGTAAAATACGCATCTAACGCAATATACTCATCATCATTAACTTCCTCTGCAGTATCTTCACTTGCTACATAACCAATACCCTGTGCAATTTTAATAGTAAAGTTAAGTGTTGAATCTTCATTTAATGTTGCAAGCGGAGCATCAGGTGTTACCACTTCTACTTCATCATTGCTAAGATCTGCACCTTTAATAGTACACGGACCGGCAAAACTATAGTTAATTTCTGCTTCTGCTGCATCATTATTAAGTTTAAAGCGAATCTCTTTCAAATTTAAGATAAAATCTGAAATATCTTCAAGCATACCACGAACTGAGTCAAACTCATGTTTCGCACCCTCGATTTTAATAGCAATTGGGGCATACCCAACTGAACTGCTTAATAGAAAACGGCGAAGTGGATGAGCCAACGATATAGCATACCCTACTTCAAAAGGGTATGCCATTATGTTTGCTTCATTCTCACTTATTTGTTCTACCTCAAACTCTTGGGGAGCAAGTGGAGTAGTTTTAATCTTCTTCATATTTTTTACGCCTTTTTATAGTAAATTATTATTTCGAGTAAAGCTCAACAATTAAACGTTCTTCAACTGGAATAACAACTTCTTCACGCTCTGGAAGACGAGTAAAGATACCATAAACTTTTTCAGCATCAATATCTACCCAAGGAGCAAGACCAGTTTGGTTTGTAAGCTCAATAGCACGAACAATTTGATTGTTAGTTTTACTAGCTTCTTTTACTTCTATTTTTTGTCCCGGTTTAGCACGGTAAGAAGGAATGTCAAGTTTTTTACCATCAACTAAAATATGACCATGTGTTACTAGTTGGCGAGCAAATCTACGAGTAGATGCAAATCCCATTCTATAAACAACATTGTCTAATCTTTGCTCGATTAATGTAATAAGGTTTGTACCTGTATTTCCATCACGGCGTTTTGCTTCAACGAATAAAGCACGGAATTGCTTTTCAGAAATACCATACATAAATTTCGCTTTTTGTTTCTCATTAAGTTGTAAACCATACTCAGAAACTTTTTTACGACGCTGACCATGTTGACCTGGACCGTAAGGACGCTTCTCTAAAGCAGATTTTCCTGCTAAACGACGCTCACCTTTTAGGTTAAGGCTTACTCCAAATCTTCTTTCGATTTTTTCTACTGGACCTCTATATCTTGCCATCAGTAATCTCCTTAAACTCTACGACGCTTAGGCGCGCGACAACCGTTGTGTGGTAATGGTGTAACATCTTTCATAAATGTAACACGGATTCCTTCGATAGCTCCAACAGCTTTTACTGCAGTTTCACGACCAGAACCAGGACCTTGAACTTTAATACCAAGTTCTTTTATGCCATGTACTTGTGCTTTTGCAATTGCATCTTCAACAGCTGCTTGTGCAGCAAATGGAGTTGATTTTTTAGAACCCTTGAAACCAAGACTTCCTGCTGAACTCCACGCAATCATATTACCCATTTCATCAGTAATAGTTACTAATGTATTATTGAATGATGCTGCAATATGAACAATACCACGAGATATATTCTTTTTTATTACTTTTTTTCTAACAGCTTTTCTTTTTGCCATACTATAATTCCTTACGCTGCGCCGACAGTTTTGCGTTTACCCTTACGAGTACGCGCATTTGTCTTAGTTTTTTGACCACGGCATGGAAGACCACGACGGTGACGGAGACCACGGTATGAACCTAAATCCATAAGTGCCTTAATATCCATAGCAACTTTTTTACGCAAATCACCCTCAACCATATGGTTTTCACGGATTTCTTTTGTAATAACGGCTACATCTTCTTCGTTTAATTCGAAAACTCTTTTGTTATAGTCTATAGCTGTTGCGTCTAATATTTGACGAGCAGTATGAAGACCAATACCATAGATGTATGTTAAGCCATACTCTATTCTCTTTTTCTTAGGTAAATCTACACCAGAAATACGAGCCATGGTTATCCTTGTCTCTGTTTATGTTTAGGATTCTTGCAGATTACTCTTACAATACCTCTTCTTTTGACAACTTTACAGTCATCACACATTTTTTTTACTGAAGCTCTTACTTTCATCGTAAGTCCTTGTTATTCATTCTCTTTAGCGTTTTCAGGCAGAAGGCTATATATTTTTATCTGCCAATACTTTTATCTATATATAAGTATATAGGTAGAAATACTCTTTATCTTTGTTAAAACGCTAAAGTGGATGAGAATTATACACAAATTAATGTAAAAGTATTATTAAGTTTGCATTTTATGAAACTTGGCATATCTAGAGTGACACAAAAGTGACAAAATTTCTTAGTGATTTTTAATGCCGCTTTTTATACACTGTCGTCATCACTTAAGGAGAACAACAATGGTAGAGTATATTTTAAAAAGAGACGGTTCTTATAAACAATTTTTCTCTTATAAAATAGAAGATGCCATTCAAAAAGCTTTTTTAAGTGAACATGTAGATTTTGATGAAATAGTATACATAAAAGTTATACAAAAACTCGACACTAAACGGGTTGTTGCCGTAGAAGACATACAAGACATTATAGAAAAAGAGTTATACAAAGCAAAATATTTTGATGTTATGCGCTCTTTTATACTCTATAGACATTTGCATAAACTTCAAAGAGACAAATTACTTGAAGATGACACTACTTATATTAACTCTACACAAACGATAGAAGAGTATATAAATGGGAGTGATTGGAGAATCAAAGCAAACTCCAATACAGGCTATTCAAATGCAGGGCTTGTAAACAATACGGCAGGCAAAGTTATAGCAAACTACTGGCTTGACAAAATTTACTCTAAAGAAGAGGGGTATGCGCATAGAAACGGGGACTATCACATACACGATTTGGACTGTTTGACCGGTTATTGTGCCGGCTGGAGTCTGAGGGTTCTTCTGGATGAAGGATTTAACGGAGTACGGGGAAGAGTGGAAAGCGATGCGCCAAAGCATTTCAGGGAAGCGCTTGGGCAAATGGCAAATTTTTTAGGTATTTTACAAAGTGAGTGGGCAGGGGCACAGGCTTTTTCATCATTTGACACATACCTGGCACCTTATCTTTTTAAGGATCAACTTTCATATAAGGAGGTAAAAAAAAGTATTCGTAGTTTCATATACAACTTAAATGTTCCTGCTCGATGGGGACAATCACCTTTTACAAATATCACTATAGATTGGAATGTTCCTGATGATTTGAAGGATCAAATTCCAACGAGTAAGCAAGAGCATCTTTTTACAAATATTTTAGATACGGAGCTTAGATTCAAAGCACAAGAGAGGGGTGCTTCATCCCTCATGAGTATGACCTATAAACATTTTCAAAAAGAGATGCACATCATCAACAAAGCTTACTATGAGGTTATGACAGAAGGAGACAAAACCGGTCAACCTTTTACATTTCCTATACCTACCGTCAACATCACAGAAGATTTTGACTGGTACGGTGAAAATACAGACCTGCTGTTTGAGAATACGGCAAAAATTGGCTCTTCCTACTTTCAAAATTTCATAGGGAGCCAATATAAACGCGACAAAAACGGAGAGCTTATAGCAAACGAAGAAGCCTATAAACCGGGACATGTCCGAAGTATGTGTTGCAGACTACAGCTTGATTTAAGAGAACTTCTTAAACGAGGCGGTGGCCTGTTTGGCAGTGCAGAAATGACGGGAAGCATAGGGGTTGTCACCATAAATATGGCACGGCTTGGCTTTTTACATAAAGGAAATATGTCCTCTTTACTGAGGCGACTTGATGAGTTAATGGAGTATGCAAAATCTACCTTGGAGAAAAAACGTGTTTTTATTCAAGAGATGTATGACAGAGGGCTTTTTCCTTACACAAAAAGGTATTTGCCAGGATTTAAAAACCATTTTTCTACTATCGGGGTGAATGGAATGAATGAAATGATTTTAAATTTTACGGGTGGCGTTTATGACATCAGTTCTACGCAAGGGATTGATTTTGCCACTGAAATTTTAAATCATATTAGGGAGAGAATGATTGTATTTCAAGAAGAAACAGGCAATCTTTATAACCTCGAAGCCACTCCGGCAGAAGGAACAACCTACAGATTTGCAAAAGAAGACAAAAAACGATACGGCGACAACATCATACAAGCTGGGATGGATGAAAACATCTACTATACAAACTCTTCACAAATTCCTGTCGGTCTGACGGACGATCCCTTTGAAGCACTGACACTGCAAGATGATCTGCAGACAAAATATACCGGAGGAACGGTACTGCATCTTTACATGCAAGAACGGCTTAGCTCAACAGAAGCCTGTCGTAAACTGGTAAAAAATGTCATTACGAATTTCAGGCTACCCTATATTACGGTTACACCTCTGTTCTCAGTGTGCCCAAAACACGGGTATCTTTCAGGAGAACACGAATACTGTCCAAAATGTGACGAAGAACTGATACATGAATATGAAAACACAACAAAGTTGCATAAGCTCCCTGCTGAAGGGAACTTAGCGTTAGCGTAGATGACAGGATTACTCCTGGCATCGTACAAAATAAATGAAGGGTTCCTTCATTTTATGAAATAAAATTAAGGAGTAAGCATCATGAGTAAAAATGAAATTTTAGCATTAGTAAGAGAAAATAGACAAAAATGTATAGTATATACACGAGTCATGGGTTATCATCGACCTGTTGAGAGTTTTAACATAGGAAAAACCGGTGAGCACAGACAACGCAAACAGTTTAAAGAGTAAAAAATGTATCTATGATATAACAAAGTTTACACATGTAGATTATCCAAATCATCTTGCCTGCATTCTCTGGTTTAGCGGATGCAATATGCGCTGTGATTTTTGCTATAACAAAGATATAGTTTTTGCAAAAGAGGGCAAGCATACTTTTGAAGATGCCCTCGCTTTTTTACAAACAAGAGTTGCTTTATTAGATGCCGTCGTACTCTCAGGGGGAGAAGCATCTTCTTACGAACTTGTTTCTTTTTGCACAGCCATTAAAAAACTCGGATTTTTAATCAAACTCGATACAAACGGTACAAACAGCTTACATGTAGCAGAGCTACTTGATTTAGGCTTACTTGATTTTGTTGCCTTGGACTACAAAGCACCTCAACATAAATTTACCCGCATTACACATTCAAATAAATATGACGCATTTAGTACAACACTTGATTTGCTTATAAAAAGCGGTATAGACTTTGAAGTACGCACAACCCTGCATGCAGATTTACTGGATGAAGCAGATATAAACTGCATCATATCCGATTTAAAAAGCAGAGGCTACAACAAAACTTATTATATTCAAGAGTTTGTGGGTACTCAAAACAACATCGCAAACCTACAAAAATCCTCTAAATCGTTCGACAAAGCACAGCTTTTACAATGTTTACATGTAAAGTGGAGATAAATACTCATTTTCTTGATATATATCAATTTTTTCTTTGTAAGAATGAGTTATTATTCCCTCAAGTTTAAATCAGACAAAAATTGTCCTATTTAAAAATTCGAGTATTTTACATACTCTTTATAAGGAAATATCATGATAAAAATCATACTAGCATTTACATTCGCAATGGTTGCACTTCAAGCACAAAATATCGTTCACTACGATAAAAAAGAACTTAAAAAACCGGCAATTTCAAAGCCAAATCATCCTGGTGCTAATTTATACATCAACAAATAAATCTAAGCAATAGCCTTGTCCTTTGACATTTATGAGTAGTTCTTTGGAAGTTTTTTCTCTGAAACGTCTTATAAATGTTCGAACTCTTTCATCACTCACCTTTTCATTCCAAAGTAATTTTTTAATATCTTCATATTTTGTAACACACTTATCATCCTCACTATTTTGGAGCAATACTTCTAAAAACAAAACCTCTTTTTTTGAGAGCACAATGTACCTATTATTTTTATACAAACTTTTTGTAGTCTTATTAAAGAAAAATCCATCTTGCAAATTTATAAGTTTACTTTCTATAACATTTTCAAGTGAAAGAATATATTCTAACACCTCATCCGGGTCAAAAGGCTTGATAAAATACTTGAGTACACCTATATCTATAGCACTTAAGAGCTTTTCTACTTCACTAAAGGCACTCAATATGATAATTTTACTGTTTGGGTTTAACTTTTTTATCTCTTTAGCCATTTCTAAACCAGTTTTATGGGGCATCATAATGTCTGTAATGACAACATCAGGTAAAACTTTTTTATAAATTTGTAAACCTTCATCACCATCTTTTGCCAATAAAAAGCTGCGAAAACTACCTCCGATAGCATTTTTAAGCAGTAAAGCGAGTTTTTCCTCATCTTCAACCAACAAAACTTTTAAACTTTTTAAAAACTTATTGCGCATTTTCTCTATCCGTATCTTGCAGTGGAATTTTTATGCTAAAAGTCGTAAAACTTTTTTTAGATTTTACATCTATGGAACCGTTTAAGCCCTGTTCACAAATCATTTTGGACATAAACAAACCTAAACCTGTACCAGAAGAAGAATGTTTTGTAGTAAAATATGGTTCAAATATTTTATAAATCTCTTTTTCTTGTATGCCTCCGGCATTGTCTTCAAATACTATAAGCGCAAAACCTTTTTCTTTTTTCACGCGTATATGTATTTCTCTGAGCAATACGCCTGATTGTAAAAAAGCATCTTTAGAATTTTGTATGAGATTTATCATAACCTGTGTTAGTTCATTTGAAATACCTAGCACTTTCACATCTTCGAAAGTAGTATGAATATTTATCATTTCTTTTGTAATAATTTTTTCTAAAATATTCAATGCTTCATTAACACTGTCTGCTATTTTAAAATAGTGCTTCTGTTTTGTCGGTTTAAAAAAGTTGGTAAAATCATCAATGGTAGTAGACATGTTTTGTATAATCGCTTTACTCTCTTTATACAGGCTCTCAACATCCTGTATATTTTCATTTTCAGCGGCTTTTTTCAAGCTAAAGAGGGTGAGGCTGAGTTCTGTTAAGGGCTGTCTCCACTGGTGGGCAATATTTGCTAGCATTTCACCTAGACTTGCAAGCCGTGACTGCCAAAACATCACTTTTTGTTTCTCTTCATTTTTAGCTATCTCTTCGTGCACTCTGAGTTCAAGCGTTTCATTGAGTTCTTTAAGCTCTTTTGTCTTTTCTATTACTCGTTTTTCAAGGTTTTCATTGAGTTCTTGCAGTTCTCTCTCTTTTTGTTCCAAACTTTTTTTATAAAAAACTTCTTTTGTTACATCATAACGAATTGCTATAAACTCTTCTATGTTATTTTTTTTATCAAGTATGGGAATTACCGTGGTATTAACATAAAAAGTTGTCCCGTCTTTTGCTCTGTTTTTAACCGTAGCTTTATAGGTTTTTTTTGCTTTTATCGTCTCCCATAAAGCTTTAAATGCAGAAGCAGGCACATCGGGGTGTCTGACGATATTATGATTTTTACCAAGAAGTTCTTCTTTTGAGTACCCTGAAATTTTGCAAAATTCATCATTCACAAAAGTGATGATGCCGTTAACATCGGTCTTTGAGATAATATTGCTTTTTTCAATCGCTTCTTTATATTGTTCTAACATAGTTTAATTTTAGCCAAACTAATCCCAAAGTACACTTACGCCATACTCTTCATTTAAAACAAGTGTTTTCGTGTAGTAAATTTTTTTACCGTATTTTTTACTGAGCAGTTCCACTTCAAGTTCCCCCTCACTTAAAAGTTCTCTCACTTCTTTATAACCTAGCCATTTACCGTATTTTGCCAAAGAATTTTGCCAGATTCTAAAGCTACATGTAGAATCCTGCGTCACTTCAAACATCTCACCATCTTCTGTCTTCCAATGGGCGTTTGAACAGGCATAGAGTTTTACTTTTTTCCCTCGCACCTCTTTATCGCGTACCTCAATCTCCCCATCACCACAATATGGACATTTCCCTAAAACCATCATTTTACTCCTGATTTTTATGCTATTATTATAAAACTTTTCCGCCACTGCTTCGCAATTTATTGCAATTTGACATATTATAAGGATAAAACAATGAAAAATGAATTTATGGATGCCATGAACTTTCGCCATGCGTGTAAGATATTTGACGAAACAAAGAAAATAAGTGATGAAGATATGCACTTTATTTTGGAGTGTGGCAGAAAATCGCCCTCTTCTTTTGGTATGGAAGCCTGGAAATTTCTAGTCATTACCAATGAAGCGCTAAAAGCCAAACTCAGACCGGCATGTTGGAATCAGGTTCAAGTCACTTCATGTTCTCATCTTGTCATTGTCCTTGCCGGTATAGAGAGTGTCAAACCCGAATCGGGCGAAGTTGAAAAACGCTTTGCACGACGCGATATGCCACAAGAATCACTTGACATGTATATGGATTTATATGCAAAACATTTAGAAAAAACACTCAGCAGTGATGAAAATATTTACTGCTGGACTGCAAAGCAGACTTACATTGCGGCTGCAAATATGATGACTGGTGCTGCTTTTATCGGAATAGACTCCTGTCCTATAGAAGGTTTTGAAAAAGAAAAAGTCGAAGAAATTCTTGAACTCAACACAAGCAAATTTCAACTTGCAATGGTGCTACCTTTTGGGTACAGATTAAATCCGCAACCAAAACAAATCAGACTGCCATTTGACGAAGTCGTGGAGTTTATACCCTAAGCGTCGCAGTCAGCCTTTTAGGGTACAAAAACAGCTCAAGTGCTTCGGTGATAGATTTGCACACTATATCTGAAGCGAGTAGGCTTTTTGTGCTGCAACCTTCATCTCCAAGTATACAAATGCCTATTGTTGCTTTTTGTAACATTTTCATGTCGTTGTTTCCATTGCCGATAGCCACACATTCAGTTACATGTAACGCTGAAATATATGCCTCTTTTTCCATAGTATGGTTATGGCTCTCTAGCACCTTTACATGTAACGCATACTCTTTGAGCTCTTTTTGTACACTGCCAAATGTATCTGCAGTGATTACATGTAAGGTATATGTTTGTGCTAAAAGCGGTAATAATTTTTTCACCTCATCTTTTAATACACCGTCTTTTGCAATCGTTCCGTTATAATCGAGAACAATATGTTTGATATTTTCTTGCATTTTTTTCCTTATTGTTTTTATTTTTAAGCCTAAAGCCCGCACTGAAGTACGGGTTCCGAAACCTCTCGGAACCGGTACTTCAGTGCCGGCTGTTGCTATTTTCTGCCACTCTCAGCCCAGACTAAAGTCTGGGTTCCAAAAGCTGTCGGAACCGGTACTTTAGTGCCGGCTGTTGTAACTTTCTTGCCACTCTCAGCCCAGACTAAAGTCTGGGTTGTGAAAATCAACAATGTTTTGAATTACCGTGTGATTTTAACCTGATTCTTATGAAAACAAGATTACTATGTGATACTTTAAAAAAATATAAATTTAGGACATTATACATTATGAAAGACATAAAACTGACACAATACAGTCACGGTGCAGGTTGCGGCTGTAAAATTTCACCAAAATTACTTGACACTATTTTAACAACAACAAGAGAAACTATAAGCTACCCTGATTTACTTGTCGGCAACTCTTCCAAAGATGATGCCGCGGCCTTTGATTTGGGCAACGGTACTTCTGTTTTAAGCACGACTGATTTTTTTATGCCCATAGTCGATGACCCTTTTACTTTTGGACGCATAGCAGCCACCAATGCCATCAGTGACATTTATGCAATGGGCGGCAAACCACTTATGGCGATTTCCATCTTCGGTTGGCCTATTAACAAGCTTGACGCCGATGTAGCCCGTGAAGTCATTGACGGCGGTCGTTCTGTTTGCGAAGAAGCAGGCATACCTTTAGCAGGTGGGCATAGTATAGATTCCCCTGAGCCGATATTTGGACTTGCCGTCACGGGTATAGCAAAGAATGAACACCTCAAAAGAAACAATACCGCCGTGGCTGATTGTGAACTCTTTTTAACAAAACCACTTGGTATTGGCATCCTCACAACCGCCCAAAAACAAGGAAAAATTTCAGAAGGCGACATTAATGTTGCCATAGATGCTATGTGCACACTTAATAAAATTGGGGCAGAAATTTCTCAACTCGAAGGTGTTACGGCACTCACCGATGTAACGGGTTTCGGTTTACTTGGGCATTTGAGCGAAATTTGTGAGGGAAGCGATATCAGTGCCGTTATAGAGTTTGAAAAAGTACCGACACTACAAAATGTCAAAAAATACCTGCAAATGGGCTGTGTACCGGGTGGAACACGCCGAAATTTTGAGAGTTACGGCGATAAAATTTCACCAATGACACCTCAACAACAAGATATTTTATGTGATGCCCAAACCTCTGGCGGACTGCTTTGTGCTGTTCGCAAAGATGCACTTGAGGACTTTTTAACCATTACAAAAAAGGCAGGATTAGATTTAAGCCCAATAGGAAAAACAATTCCGTCTTCAAAATATTTGGTCGAGGTCATATAATTGACTTCTATTGTCCTCAATGAAACACCTCTACTTGATGTACGCGCACCTATTGAGTTTGAAAAAGGAAAATTTATCAACGCCACAAATCTACCAATTTTAGACGATGAAGAGCGTAAGCTTGTAGGCACAAAATATAAAGAAAGCGGAAATGAAGCGGCTGTACAACTTGCTGAGTCACTTATAAAAAATGAAGGCAAAGAAAAAAGGGTAGCACAGTGGCAGGAGTATTTAAAAGTAAATCCTGATGCAAAGCTTTACTGTTTTCGAGGAGGACAACGCTCAGGAATTGCACAAGCATGGCTTCAAGAAGCAGGCATAGAAATACAAAGGCTCAAAGGTGGGTACAAGGCTTTTCGTAACTTTCTTATGCAACAGACAGAGCAAATAAGCGCTAGTACCCCAACACTTATTTTAGGTGGCAGAACCGGTTCTGGCAAAACTATTCTTTTAAACAAACTAGAAAATTCTATTGACCTTGAAGGCATTGCAAACCATCGCGGTTCTTCTTTTGGCGGTTTTGCCAATGCTCAACCTACACAAATCGACTTTGAAAATACTCTTGCCTATAAACTCATACAGTTTCATCACAAAAATTTCCACACCCTTATTTTAGAGCATGAAAGCCATAATATCGGCAGAATGTTCATTCCAAAACCTGTGTATGACAACTTTATGCAAGGAAAACTTATACTCCTTGAAACTCCAATTGAACTACGCGCACAAATAACCTATGAAGAGTATGTTGTGAATGCCGGCAAAGAGTATGAGAAGCTTTACGAGGAAAAAGGGCTGTACCTTTGGGGGCAAAATGTGAAATCTGGACTCAAAAGAATACAAAAACGCCTTGGCAATCAACTCTATACACAACTCACACAACTCTTTGACGAAGCTTATTCCAAACATACACAAGCAGAAGCGACAGCATTATATTTAGAGTGGATTACCATTTTACTAGAAAGATACTATGACCCGATGTATGATTATCAAATCCAAAAAACTTCTATCCCTGTTATATTTAGAGGCAATGAACAATCCGTACTTGAGTTTATAAAAAAACAAAAAACAGAAATATGATACAATTTCCGTATGCAAAATAATTCCAAACACTTAGAACTTTTAGACAATACAAATAAAACCTTTGAAGAAGAATTTTACAAATATGCAAAACCCTTTGAGTATAAGAAAGGCTCCTCTGCATTTTATCCTGATGACCTACTCAAATATTTTTATGTTATAGTAGATGGCAGAATAAAAACCTATCAAATTAATTTTCAAACGAACAAAGAGCAGACCATCTTTATATACAAACGCGGTGATATGTTTGATGTCATTTCACTACTTGACGGCAAGCCACATGAAGTCATTTATGAAGTGTTAGAAAATGCGCATGTTCTGCGTTTACCTATTGAAAGGGTTCGTTACTGGCTTGAAAACGATGCAACTTTTAACAAAAAATTCTTTCCTTATCTTGCCACCCATATGCGCTATACAGAAGAATTGGCAACCGAACTTGCCCTATATGACACAAAAGAGCGTTTTTTAAATCTTTTAGTGCAAAATCTAAATCCTAACAATAGATTTCGCTATCAACTTTTACAGAACCTCTCCAATAGTGAAATAGCAAAACTACTTGGAACTGTCCGTCATGTTATTGAGCGGAGTATTAAACAGTTAAAGACTGATAATATCATAGAGACTGCTCGACGCAATATAAAAGTAAAAAATCTGCAAAAACTTTTGGAAAAAACTGCCCAAATGCTACTTAAGTAATAAAATACTTTTTCTTTACAATCGAGGTTGATTTACCGGGTGTTAAAAAAGAAGATATAGAATTAAAAGTCGAAGATGATTATCTGACGCTTGAAAAACTAGAGTCTAAAAAGACAAAAAATAAAGGAGTTTCCTATGAAAAAAATAGTAAGTAGCATTTTGCTTTCAACTTTCCTTGCAGGTTCTGCATTTGCAACGACTCTCAATGACAAGAGTCCTTATGATGCCAATTTCGCACGAATGAATCAATATTTTAATTCATTGATAGAATCACATTTGAGTAGTTCTGCATTAAATAATTTCAGTTATCCAAGAACGGATATTCAAGACGCAAAAGACAAAATAGTATTAAAATTTGATTTGGCAGGAGTTAACAAAAAAAACATTAAACTTTCAATTGATGACAATAAAATTCTGACTCTCAAAGGTGAGAAGAAGGAGTCAAAAGAAGAGAAATCCAAAGATTTTGTAAAAAAAGAGATTTTTTACGGTGAGTTTCAAAAATCAATTCAATTGCCGGAGAATATAAATGAAAATAAATTGCAAACAAGCTTTAAAAATGGTATTTTAACGATAACTATTCCTAAAACAGAAATTAAAAAACCAAAAGCTAAGTTGATTCCTATAAAATAATCAACTTTTTTTGCTAGAATTCTTATATGAATTCCTATGCAGAAAAATTTACCAACGCAATACAAAACACATTTTTTCAAAAGTTGCCTCTACATGAACAAGAGTCTATAAAAGAGAAAGCCTTTGAATATCACTTTTCCTATCAGGAAATAAAACAGATAATCAATTTCGCGAGAGATTTGGGGATGTGGGATGAAAAAAGAATTACCGCTATATTTCCTGAGCATCCCCAAAGAAAAGTCGTTTTCTCCAGACTTAAAAAAGCCTACGAAGATATACGAAACAAACCAAATTCTTATAAAAATTTTACCCTCAAAAATATTCCGCAAGAACAAAAATATACTTTCAAAACCGTTCCCAAAGAGGGTTTTGGACTTGGACTTTGCCCCGTTGCGAGTGAAAAAACACGCTGTTGCAACCTGCTAACACTTGATGCGGTTGAGAGTTGCGGTTTTGACTGCTCTTATTGTTCTATTCAAAGTTTTTACAATCAAAACACCATTACCTTTGACAGCAGTTTTGCAGATAAACTCTTAAACCTCCAACTTGATCCAAATAAAACCTACCACATTGGAACCGGTCAGGCATCAGATTCGCTTATGTTTGGCAATCGTGAGGGTGTTTTAGATGCTCTTTTTAGCTTTGCAAGAAAAAATCCTAATGTCATTTTAGAATTTAAAACAAAATCGGACAATATAAAGTATCTTCTTGAAAATGAAGTTCCTAAAAATATACTTTGTACCTGGAGTCTCAATACTCAAACTATTATAGACAATGAAGAGCATTTGACCGCTTCTCTTGCCAAGCGTATAACAGCAGCTCGAAAAATGGCAGACAAAGGTGTCAAAGTCGGTTTTCATTTTCATCCTATAGTCGAGTATGAAGGCTATCTTGACGAATATCAAGAAGTATATAAAGAACTTATACTAAAATTCTCTCCCAAAGAAGTCGCCCTTGTAAGTTTTGGTACCCTTACCTTCATTAAACCTGTCATCAAGCAGTTACGCGAGCGGGAGTTTAGAAGTAAAATAACACAAATACCGCATGAAAATGCAAGTGGAAAAACATCATACCCTGATGCCACAAAAGTAGAAATGTTCAAACATGCTTACGAGAGTTTCACTCCATGGTACAAGACAGAAGATAAAGTTTTCTTCTACCTGTGCATGGAAGAACATCATATGTGGGCAAAAACATTCGGGTACCAATACGCTACAAATAACGACTTTGAACGCGCTATGCTTGGAGCATATTGCAAAAAACTGGGTCAAGATTACTTAATATAGGAAGATTATGAATACAAAAGAAAATTATTTTTTATCACAACCCCATCAGCCTTTTTTCCTTCTTGGAATCATTAATGCAATAGTAATGATGCTTATTTTTGCATTGGATTATAAAGGTATTTTCTCTTTACATGTAACGGCTTTACTGTTTCACAGCTATTCACTCATATTTTTAGTTTTTACAAACTTTTTTACAGGTTTTATATTTACTACCTTTCCCCGATTTAATCAAACAAAGGACATAGAAAAAAAATATTACACTAAAATCTTTTATGCTAATGCTCTAGCTTCTTTACTTTTTATTGGCGGTGCTTTTAGTTCTGAGTATTTGAGTTTAGGGGCAATGATACTTAGTTTGTTTGCACAATTTTTTATTGTTTTAAAACTGCAAAAAATATATAAAACAGGAGCGGCAGCAGATAAGTCTGACTCATTTTGGATTCTTAGTGCAAATTATTTTGGCGTACTTGGAAATTTTCTTTTTATACTCTCTTTATTTATTCCCGAAATTTTACCGATAGCCGTAAATATATCTTTTTACCTGTACCTTATTTTTCTTGCCTTTAGTGTTGGACAGCGTATGATTCCTTTTTTCTCACACTCTTTTGCAGTAAAAAATGAAAACTTTGTTAAAATTATTTTTGTTCTATTTGTCCTTAAAAGTATTTTTGCAGCATCAGATATAAAAAGCGTACAAATAGTTGTAGACCTTCTACTAGCACTCTATATGTTTGTTGAATTTAAGCGTTGGGATCTGCATCCTTTGCAATCACCACCGATTCTTTGGGTACTACATCTTGCATTGTTTTGGTTGCCACTTGCTTTTTTCATCTCCGCACTGAGCCTCGGTGCTGAACTCCTGCTTGATACCTCTTTTTACTTTTTAAACATTCACCTGCTTGGCATCGGTTTTTTAACGACACTCCTTATAGGCTTTGGCACCCGTGTAACACTAGGTCATTCGGGGCAACCACCACAGGCAGACAAACTTGCTACAAAAATATTTTTTTCCATTCAGATTGTTGTACTGCTCCGTGCACTTTATAGCATCAATATAGCTTTTGACTGGGGGTTAAACTTTTTGTTTGATATATCATTTACTGCTTGGCTTTTACTCTTTTTAGTTTGGGGTGGAAGATATTTTAAAGTATTGGTTTTTGGAAGTAAACTATAACTGACTATACGCTTTTGTATAATCATACATAGTAAAACTTAGAAGTTTTCTTGGAACCCGTACTTTAGTGCGGGCTTTAGTTTTCAAAGCCACAAAGCCCGCACTAAAGTACGGGTTCCGAAAAAGTTGCCTGACTTCATGGCATTATGCTTTAAACCCCAGTTCCGATAAAGTTACCTGACAGGCTATTTATTAATGCTATAATGTCACAATATTAATACAACGGAATAACCAATGCAAAAAGAAATAAGCCCATACCTAGAACTGGGAAAAATAAATACGCTTCGTGTCGATAGAGACACAACACCCGGTCTCTATTTAATGGCAGAAGATGGCAATGATGTCCTTCTCCCCGGTCAATATGTAACTGACGATATGTGTGAAAATTCACTTGTAGATGTCTTTTTATACACAGATTCAGAAGATAGACTCGTAGCAAACACCAATAAACCGGTTGCTATGCTGGATGAATTTGCACTTTTAGAAGTCGTCGATGTCGCACCTTTTGGTGCTTTTATGAACTGGGGACTGCCAAAAGATTTACTTGTGCCTAAAATGTTTCAAAAAACTCCTTTTGAAGTCGGCGAGAAAAGATTTGTAAAAATCATCTATGACGAACGCACACATAGACTTGTCGGCACGGAAAAACTTGGTGACTTTTTTGATAGAAAACCCAAAGGTTTGGCTGTAAACAAAGAAGCAGAGATATTAGTTATCTCTAAAACTCCACTTGGTTTTAAATGTATTGTCAATGATAAATATGAGGGGCTTATTTATCATAATGAGATATTTGAAGAGATAAAATTAGGAGACAAAAGAACTGCTTATGTAAAAACAGTACGAAAAGACGGCAATATTGACCTGACTCTCAGAAAGCCCGGTAGTAAAAAAGACGGCTCATCTGCACAAAAAGTCTTAGAGCTTTTGCAGCAAAACAAAGGCATAATGCCTTATAACTATAAAAGTGATGCCGAGCTTATTAAAAATGTCTTTGGGCTCAGTAAAAAAGAGTTTAAGCGTTCTTTGACACAACTACAAGATGAAGGTAAGATAGAAGTCAAAGACACCGGCATATACCTCAAGGCAAAATAATGGCTAAAAAGAAAAAAATAACTGATTTTAGTACGAAAGATATACATTATAAAGAAGATAATATACAATACAAAGTATTACGATTTAATCCATCGTTTATGACGGTACATGTAACAAAGCTTGAAGACAATGAAAAAACAACTATTGAAATGCCTTTTGCGCATCTACCAAAAGCAATAAAAAAGATTATAAAGCCCAATTGACATCGGGCTTTATGGACGCATATCCATAATGAATCATGTTAAAGATATACAAGGAGAATCGCAAGAAAGATTATAGAGTTTAATTGTTACAATAGTGTTAACAGACAATAAAAAAGGAGCAAAGATGAAAAAATGTAATTCACTGCAAGAAGTAAGAGATGAAGTCGATGAAATTGATGCACAGCTTGTGGAATTAATATCTGAGCGTAGCCATCTCATTCGTCAAGCAGCAGGTTTCAAAGAGAGTGTTGCAGAAGTAAAAGCGCAAGAGAGAATTGATGATATTATGCAAAAAGTACGCAAAAAAGCGATTGCACTCAATGTTAATCCAAATATGATATCTGAACTATTTAAAATAATGATTAATGAAATGGTGGAAACTGAAATAAGCGAGCTTAGAAACGGTGGAAATTTCTAGTAGTAAAAGAGGCACTTTGACCTCTTTTGACTATTTGTATCGGTAAGTGATACGACCTTTATCAAGAGAATATGGAGTTAACTCAAGTTTTACTTTATCACCCGGAAGTATTTTTATATAATGCATACGCATTTTACCTGCGATATGACATAAAATAATATGTCCGTTTTCTAATTCAACACGAAAAGTTGCATTAGGCAAAGCCTCAATAATCTTGCCGTCAACTTCAATAACGTCTGCTTTAGCCATTTTTTAAGTCCTTTTTCTCTTAAGCAAGAGATAATATTTCAGCTTTACCATTGATAACTGCAACAGTATGCTCATAATGTGAACCGCGTAAACCATCGGCACTAACAACATCCCAACCATTATCCAATATAACTGGCTTAGAATCTTTTTGACATATCATAGGCTCCAAACAAAAAACCATTCCATTTTTTATCTTAGGACCCGCTTTTGGGTTATTTCCCTCAAGATAATTTGGAATTTCTGGTTCTTCATGTGGTTTTTTTCCTATACCATGTCCACAAAAGTTACGTAAAGGAACAAAACCGCGATTTAAAATAAACTGTTCCATTAAATAAGAAAGTTCTTTAAAACGCATACCTTGTTTGATATTTTCAATTGCGTAATACAAAGTATCTTTTGAACAGTTAATTAAATCTTCATCCTCTTTGCTGATTTCTCCGACACCCATACTAATTGCAGCATCGCCAAACCATCCATCAAATTCAGTACCGATATCATAACCAATCACATCACCCTCTTGGAGTTTATAGTCAGAAGGAATACCGTGAATAATAACTTCATTAAGTGAGGTACATACTGCATTTGGAAAGCCATATAAGCCTTTAAAAGAGGGTTTTGCGCCATGAGAACGAATATAGTCCTCTGCCATGGCATCCATCTCTTTTAAGCTCATACCGACTTTAGTATTTTTACGAAGAAGATCAAGCGCACCTCCAACAATTTTGTTGGCAGCACGAAGTTTTTCTATTTCTTTGGGTTTTCTAAGTGCAATAGCCATTGCTATAAACCAACCGCACTTAAAGTTTCATATTTACTCATATATATCTGCGCTTCAATTTTTCTCATTGTGTCAAGAGCAACCTGAACAACGATTAAAACAGCAGTACCGCCAAAGAAAAATGGTACGCCTAAACCTTTGATAATCATAAAAGGTAAAGTTGCAACCAATCCGAGGTATAGGGCACCCGTAAATGTTAACCTACTTGCAGTTTCATTTAAAAAGTCTTTTGTCGCATTACCGGTACGAATACCAGGAATAAATCCACCTTGCCTTTTTAAGTTATCTGCTATATCTTTTGCATTAAATGTAATACTTGCATAGAAAAATGCAAAGAAAACTACAAACGCAAATGTTAAAAAGTTAAAAAAGTAACTGTTTGGATTTAAGTAATCTGCAATTGCCTGAATCGTAGGGTTTGTACTACTTGAGAGCACTGTCATCGGAAACATTAAAATAGCACTTGCAAAAATAACAGGAATAACACCAGCCAAGTTTACTTTAATTGGAATATAGTTCATTACACGTTTATTTTGATTTTGCATCATCGTCTTTTTCGCATAGGTAATGGGAACTCGACGTTCGCCAAGTTCGACATATATAATTATGCCAACAGTGATTAAAATAAGAGAAACAATAGCAATAACAGTAATAAAACTCATCGCACCCGTGTTCACCATTTCAATAGTTTGACCAATTGCTCTTGGAATTGCCGAAACAATACCTGCGAAAATAATAAGGGAAATACCATTACCGATACCGCTTTGTGTAATTTGTTCACCTATCCACATAAGAAGCATAGTTCCTGCCAACATTGAAACAGCAGAAAGCAGTAT
Source organism: Sulfurimonas sp. (assembly GCA_026988235.1). Lineage (GTDB taxonomy): Bacteria > Campylobacterota > Campylobacteria > Campylobacterales > Sulfurimonadaceae > Sulfurimonas. The sequence continues at coordinate 30,321 of JALSLQ010000035.1, read as the reverse complement.
GAATGTATTATGGTCAGCGAGTATTGCACTATTGCCTGTAGGTCCCGTTAAGCTTTGTAATCCAACACTTACACCAATTGCTTGAATGATTGTAATAACAATCGTTGCATAACGAATAATTTGCATATATTTCACCATACCATCGCGCTCTTTTTTCATCTGACCCAAAGTTGGAAAAGTTGCAGCAAGAAGCTCCATGATGATAGAAGCTGTGATATAAGGCATAATTCCAAGTGAAATAATTGACATTCTCTTAACAGCATTACCACTAAACATATTGAATAGTCCTAATGAGTCTGATTGATGTGAGTTGAAGAAAGAAGCAATAACAGCTGTATCTACGCCCGGTACTGGCACATAAGCCAGTAGGCGGTAGATAAATAAAAACCCGATAGTAATAAGTATCTTATTTACTAGATTTTTATTCACAACTAGTTACCCGTTGTTGTAACGTTTTCATCTTTAATTTTTGGTGCTAAATCTTTTGCAGAAGCACCTACTAATTTAATTTTAGTTACTGAAGAAGCAACTTTGTGAACACAACGGATTGTCTCCATTGTAATTTCACCAAGCTCTGCAACAGCTTTGATTTTTTCAACGTTAATTATATATGGTTTCAACACTTTAGAGTGAAAACCAATTTTTGGTAAACGCTTTGCAAGTGGTTGTTGTCCACCCTCAAAGTTTCTTTTTCTTTTATAACCTGAACGAGATTTCTGACCTTTTTGACCACGAGCGGCAGTCTTACCTGTACCAGAACCTTGACCGCGCCCAACACGCTTACGATTAGCTGTTGAACCCTCTGCAGGTGTTAAGTTTTCAATACCCATTTTCTATCCTTTTATACGAGAAAGTGCTTCAATTGTAGCACGCACTAGTGTGTTTGGATTGTTTGAACCGATTGACTTTGTAAGGATATCTTTAATCCCTGCAAGTTCAAGAACAGGTCTCGCTGCTCCACCGGCAATAACACCAGTACCTTCTGATGCTGGTTTTAGTAATACACGAGAAGCATTATATTTATGCTCAATATCGTGTGCTATAGTAGAACCTTTAATTTTAACAGTTGTTAAATTTTTAAAAGCATTATCTACAGCTTTACGAATAGCATCAGGAACTTCTTTTGCTTTACCAACACCATAACCTACAGTACCGTTTTTGTTACCAACAACGATAAGTGCAGTAAAACGAAATCTTCTACCACCCTTAACAACTTTAGTTACACGACCAATATTTACTATTGCTTCTTCAAATTCATCTCTATTGATTTCCATCATAACCCCTAGAACTTAATTTCGTTTGCACGAATTGCGTCACCAAATGCAGCGATTACGCCATGATATTGGTAACCATTACGGTCAAATACAATCTCAGAGATGTTTGCTTCTTTGAGTTTAGCAGCAAATGCCTCACCAAGTGCAGCAGCACCTTCTTTATTAGCTTTGTGACCAGTAGCCTTTGAATGTATTGAGCAAATTGTTGTTGCAGTTGCATCATCAATTGCTTGTACACTTAGGTAACGGTTTGATTTAAATACAGAAACACGAGGAAGTTTAGCACACCCAGATATTTTTGCACGAATACGGCGCTTACGCTTTAAACGGTTAGCAATTTTATTTTTTAATACTTTAGCATTCATCTATCTTCCTCCCTTATTTCTTAGCAGTTTTACCGGCTTTACGCACGATATGCTCATCTATGTATTTAACACCTTTACCTTTGTAAGGCTCTGGTGGACGGAATGATCTAATCTCAGCAGCAACTTGACCTAACATTTGTTTGTCATGGCTTTTAAGAGTAATAACATTCTTCTCAACACTTGCTTCTAAAGCTTCTGGTAAATCATAATTAATATCATGAGAAAAACCAAGTTGAAGATTTAAAACTTTTCCTTTTACAGCTGCTCTATAACCAACACCGTTGATTTCTAATTGCTTAGAATAACCAGTAGTTAAACCAGTAACGATATTTTGAGCCAATGCTCTAAAAGTACCCCAGAAAGCTCTATGCTCACGAGAATCTGAAAGATTTTTAAAAGTTAAAGTATTGCCTTCTACAGCGAAAGTAACATACCCTTTTGTATCTAAATCAACACTATTTTTGCCTTTAGCAAAAGTTATAACATTTCCATTTGTAGTAACAGTAATGTCACTCGCAAATTCTACAGGATTTTTTCCAATTCTTGACATGCTATCTCCCTACCAAACCGTACACATAACTTCACCACCAATACCAAGCTCATAAGCTTTGTCATTTGGTAGAACGCCATGTGATGTACTAACAATAATAGTTCCGTAACCATTTTTGAAACGTTTAATGTCTTCTTTGCCTTTGTAAACACGACGACCGGGCTTAGAAACTCTTTTCATTTCATTAATTACAGTTTTTCCATCTTCACCGTACTTCAATACGACCTTGATAGTTTTTTTCACGCCATCTTCAATTACATTACAAGATTCAATGTAACCTTTATCTACTAAGATATTTGCTACAGCTTCAACACTCTTAGAGTGTACTAAAGTAGTAACGGGTAATCTTCTCATACCAGCATTACGAACACGCGTTAACGCATCTGACACTAAATCATTAATTGCCATTATTTTTCCTTAATGTGGATGTCTTCTAAAAGACATCTGCTATTGTTAGGAGTTTCTACTTGGAAATATTACCAACTAGACTTTCTAACACCTGGTATTAAACCTTCATTTGCCATTTTTCTAAAGCAGATACGACAAATTCCAAAATCTCTCAATACAGAGTGTGGGCGACCACAAATCTGACAACGCGTATATCCACGCACTTTAAATTTTGGAGTTCTTTTTGCTTTAGCGATCATAGACTTCTTAGCCATTAGTTGCTCCCTTTACTAAAAGGCATTCCCATTTTCTCTAAAAGAGTAAATGCCGCCTTATCTGAATCAGCAGTTGTAACAACTGTGATATTCATACCATGGATTTGCATGATTGAATCATAGCTAACTTCCGGGAAAATTAATTGTTCTTGAAGACCGAAGTTATAGTTACCACGACCGTCAAAACCATTTCTAGCAACACCACGGAAATCTTTTACACGAGGAAGTGCAATCGACACAAGGCGATCAAAGAAATTGTACATATTTTCACCACGAAGTGTTACACGGATACCAACAGGCATGCCTTCACGAACTTTAAAACCTGCAACAGATTTTTTTGCAATTACTGTAGTAGCTTTTTGACCAGCTATTGTCGTAATTGTATCTTCAATATTTTGAATAAGTTTGTTATCTTTCATAGCAAAACCGGCACCAACAGAGATAATAATTTTATCTAATGCAGGAATCTGCATTACATTTTTAATATCTAAAGCTGCTTGAATTTCTGGTTTGAGTGCTAAATATTTTTCTTTTAAACGAGCCATCTAATTATGCCTCCACTTTACGTACATTTGAAACATCAATAGGCATCTCTTTTTTGATATGCCCACCTTTAGTGTTCTCTTCAGTTGGCTTAATAGCTTTTTTAGCTATTTTACAACCCTCTACGATAACCTTGTTTTTCTTTGGCATTACTGCTAAAACAGCAGCCTTAGTTCCACGATCATCTCCAGCGATAATTTCTACTATATCGCCTTTTTTGAAATTAAACTTTGACATTACACAACCTCCGGTGCAAGAGATACAATTTTCATAAATCCTGCGTAACGCACTTCACGACCAATTGGTCCGAAGATACGAGTACCGATTGGTTCTCTCTTGTCATCAAGTATAACTGCTGCGTTATCATCAAAACGAATTAATGAACCGTTTTCACGCTGAACTTCTTTATGAGTTCTTACAACAACAGCTTTTACAACTTTACCTTTTTTCACTTTAGCAGTTGGAATCGCTTTTTTCACAGAAGCAACAATAACATCACCTATTGAAGCATAGCGACGCTTAGAACCACCAAGTACCTTAATACACATAATCTCTTTAGCACCTGTATTATCAGCTACATTTAAACGAGTAAAACCTTGAATCATTACTACGCTCCTTTTACAACTGTTTTAAGTCTAAAAGATTTAGTCTTAGAAAGTGGACGACACTCGATTGCAACAATCTCGTCTCCAACTTTAACTTCATTACGCTCATCATGTACTAAGTACTTTTTGAAACGCTTTACAACTTTATGATAACGAGGATGCATTACACGACGCTCAACAACAATAGTTACTGTTTTATCGCCTGCAATTTTAATTACGTTACCTTGAATTTCACGCTTATTAGCCATCGCTCGCCCCTACTTTTCTACTGCAGCAAGTGCAGTATTAATTCTAGCAATATCTTTTTTAGCGACTCTAAGTTCGCTAGTATTTTGTAATTGCATCGTCTTTTGTTTAATTTTTAAAGTAAACAGCTCAGTTTTTCTTTCTTTAAGCATTGCTTGAAGTTCAGCTGAATTTTTATCTGCTAAATCAGAATATTTCATTGTTCATCTCCGCAGTAACAATTTTACATTTGAATGGTAATTTATGCATCGCAAGAATTAATGCTTCACGAGCAATATCTTCAGGTACACCACCCATTTCAAAGATTATACGACCTGGCTTAATGTTCATTACCCATTGATCAACTGCACCTTTACCTTTACCCATACGAGTTTCAAGAGGTTTTGCAGTTAACGGCTTAGCAGGGAAAACACGAATCCAAATCTTACCTTGACGCTTAATATGACGCGTTGCAGAGATACGAGCCGACTCAATCTGACGAGAGTTGATACGACCAGCTTCTACTGCTTTAAATGCGATGTCACCAAAAGCTAACTTGTAACCAGAACGAGCGTAACCACGGTTACGACCTTTCATTACTTTACGATATTTTGTTCTTTTTGGCATTAACATGATTATTCAGCCTTTTCACTATTTTCACGTCTCACTGGTTTTCTACCACGACGCTCTTTTTTCTCTTCTTTAGCTTCTGCAGGAATACCTTTAGTCAGTACTTCCCCTTTGAATATCCATACTTTTACACCGATAATACCGTATGTAGTATGTGCTTCAGCGAAACCATAATCAATTTTTGCACGAAGAGTATGAAGAGGAACGCGTCCCTCTAAATACCATTCAGTACGAGCCATTTCAGCACCGCCTAAACGACCGGCAACTGCAATTTTGATACCTTTAGCACCAGAACGCTGTGCACCCTGCATAACTTTTTTCATAGCTCTACGAAATGCAACACGGCGTTCTAATTGAGTCGCAACATTTTCAGCAACCAATTGTGCTGAAGTTTGTGCTTTTTTCTCTTCTTTAATGTTAATAGAAATAGCTTTACCAACAAGTTTTTGAACAGCAGTTTTGAGCTTCTCTATATCTGCACCTTTTTTCCCAATAATAATACCAGGACGAGCTGCAACGATAGTCACACGAAGTCTTTTAACTGTTCGCTCAATGATGATGTTAGAAACACCAGCATAATAAAGCTCTTTCTTTAAAAATGTTCTTATCTTGTAATCTTCCCCTAAAGCTGCCGGAGCAGTTTTAAAGTTTGGAAACCAACGAGATTCCCAATTACGGTTGATACCAAGACGCAAACCAATAGGATTAACTTTTTGACCCATATTATTTACCCTCTACTTCTACTAAGATATGTGCTGTTGGTTTTCTAATACCTGAAGCCATACCACGAGCTCGTGGACGGAAACGCTTAAGTACTGGACCATTGTCAACACGACATGATGTAATTACACAATCTTCAGCTTCACTACCACTGTTAGCAACTGCAGATGCAATTACTTTAGAGATAATTTTTGCTGCCTTATTTGGAGTGAATTCTAAAGCTGCTAGTGCTTCTTCTGCATTCATACCCTGCACTTCACGCGCAATAAGACGAGATTTAATAGGTGATACACGGATAAACTTTAATAATGCTCTAGCCATGACTACCCCTTCTTTTGAACAGAGCCCTTATGGCCCTTAAATGTACGAGTTGGTGCGAATTCACCAAATTTATAACCAATGTGGTTCTCTGTAACATATACAGGAACGAATTGGCGACCATTATGAACATTTATTGTTAAACCAACCATATCAGGAAGAATCATAGATCTTCTTGACCAAGTTTTAATAGGTTTTTTCTTTGCTTCGGCTTTCATAGCCTCCACTTTTTTCATTAAATGATCATCTACGAATGGACCTTTTTTTACTGAACGAGCCATTATTAACCTACCCTTTTAGCATTTGGTTTACGGCGAGTAATAATTAATTTATCACTAGCTTTTTTACGACGAGTCTTAGCACCCTTAGTTGGTTTACCCCAAGGAGTAACCGGATGACGACCTGAGTTCGTTTTACCTTCACCACCACCATGCGGGTGATCAATTGGATTCATTGCAGAACCACGAGTTTGAGGACGAATTCCAAGGTGACGCTGACGACCAGCTTTTGCAATTACAATATTTGCAAATTCTTCATTTCCAACAATTCCAACAGTAGCTAAACACTCACCAAGAACTAAACGCATCTCTGATGAAGGCATGCGTAAAGATACATACTTTCCATCACGACCCATAATCTGAGCAGATGTTCCAGCTGAACGAACCATTTGTCCGCCTTTACCAGTTTTAAGCTCTACATTATGAACAAGTGTTCCAATAGGAATATTTTTGAGTTTCATTGTATTACCCGGCTTCACATCTAAACCAGACTCTGCAGACTCAACTATATCGCCAACATTTAAACCTTTTGCTTGCAGGATATATCTTTTTTCACCGTCCACATAAGTAATTAATGCAATACGGCAGTTACGGTATGGATCATACTCAATTGCAGATACTGTACCGGCTATGCCGAATTTATCTCTTTTGAAATCAATAATACGATAAAGCTTTTTCGCACCAGCTTGTCTGTGACGAGATGTGATACGACCATTATTATTACGACCAGCAGTTGTTGGAAGTTTTACTAATAATGAACGAACGCTAGCTTTAGCAGTGATATCTGAACTATCTACATTCGTGTAAAAACGACGAGACGGAGTTATCGGTCTATAAGTTTTAATTGCCATCTTATACCGCCAAACTTTCTATTTGTGCACCTTCAGGTAAAGTGACATAAAACTTTTTAAAGTCATTTTGTTTACCCTTTTTGCCACGGAACATTTTCACTTTTCCGTTTTGATTTAAAGAGTTAATTTTTGAAGGAATAATTCCAAAATACTCTCTAAACACCTCTTTAAGACCTGTTTTAGTCATACGCGGTGCAGTTTGAACAACTATAACACCATCTTCTTGTAAACCTAAAGTCTTCTCTGTATATAAAATAGATTTAATATCTGTAATATCAGCCATTACTTAGCCTCACTTGTTAAAGTTTCCCATACAGCTTTTTCTATCACGATTGAGCGATAGTTAGCAGCTAAGTATGCGTTTAACTCATTAGATTCAACAACATAGGTTTGCTGTAAATTCTCAAACGCTAAAAATGTTGACTCATCTAATAAAGATTTAACAAAAAGTGTATCTCTTTGCCCTAAAGCTTTGAACATTGCTGCCGCATCTTTAGTTTTACCAGATTCAACAGAAATACTGTCGACGATAAAAAGAGTACCATTTTGTGCATGCTCATTTAAAGCAAAGTTTAAAGCAAGTTTCTTTTGCTTTTTATTTACTTTTAAATCGTAGTTACGGTTATTTTGAGGACCAAATGCCTTACCACCACCTACAAATATAGGAGAACGACGAGAACCGGCACGAGCACGCCCGCCACCTTTTTGAGCCCATGGTTTTTTACCACCACCACGCACATCACTTCTACCTTTAGCAATCGCTGTATTTGCACGCTGTGCAGCTTGAGCAGATTTTACATAAAGGTAAAGGTTATGAGGATTAATTCCAGAGAATGACTCTGGTAATGCCGTCTCAGATGCTTTTTCCATTTTATCATTTAAAATAATTGCACTCATTACGAAGCTACCTTTACACGACCTAAAGAACCGTTAGCCCCTGAAACTGAACCTAAAACCGCAATGATTTTGTTTTCAGCATCATAAGAAACGATTTCATTTTTTACACTATTTTGTGTGTTTCCATAATGACCTGGCATTTTCTTACCTTTCATTACACGACCTGGCCATTCAGCATTACCGATTGAACCTGTTCTACGACCCATTCTGTGACCGTGAGATGCAGGACCACCACCGAAATTCCAACGCTTCATTGCACCTGAAAAACCACGACCTTTTGTGTTGAAAGTAGTTTTAAGAACACTTGCTTCTACAAGCGGAATTAAATCTAATTCACCAGCTTCGGCGTTTGCTACTTCTAAAGTAACAAAACGGTTGAATTCAGTTGGAAGATTGTATTTCTTCTGTTGACCTTCTATTGCTTTATTCATTTTTTTACCACTGTTGTAAGCTACAATAGCAGTACCTTCATTCACTTCACACACTTTCGCATCTAAAACTCTTAAAAGAGTAACTGGCTTAGACGGAACTGTGATAGTACGGCTCATACCGATTTTTTCAACAATATATTCCACGATTACTCCTATTTGTCCATAGAGCGAACTTCAACGTCCACTTCCGGTGCAAGATCTAGTTTCATTAATGAATCTACTGTTTCCGGTGTTGCAGAAACGATGTCGATCATTCTTGCGTGCATACGAATTTCAAACTGCTCACGCGCTTTTTTGTTAACGTGAACTGATTTCAATACTGTATATTTACGAATTTTTGTTGGTAAAGGTATTGGACCACGAATTACGGCACCTGTACGCTTTACAGCCTCTACGATTGATGCTACAGATCTATCAAGTACCCGATGATCATAAGCTTTCAATTTTAAACGAATTTTTTCCATGTTTTTCCTTCTAAAGAACTCGTTGGATCCTAGCCCAACTATTTAAGGGAGCAGAATTATACTCAATAAGCTAATAATATTCAAGGATTTAGGGAGCAAAAATGAAAATTCTTTATAATTTATTTCCTTTTAATAAGGAAGTGATATAATTAGAGAGTTTAAAAATTGGAAAAATTATGGAAATATTACTTGAAAAATTTTACAAAACTGATTTACATGTAGAAAAATATATACAAAGAAAAGTTTTTATCAATGACAAATCGTATCAAATCAATGGCATCAGTAAAAGTGGGAAAAGCCATCTTGTAAAAAATTATCTTTTGTCCTTAAAAAAAAGTTCTTACTTATATATTAACTGTAGAGATATCCGAATTGACAAAGAAAAACTCAATGCTTCTCTTGCATCTTTTTGTAATTTAAACCAAATTGACACGCTTGTTTTGGATAATTACAGCCCTGAGATTAAATTTGTCAATGTCACTCAGCTAATTATTACGAGTGAAATACCTTATGATATAGATGTTTTAAAATGTTTGACGCTTTATCCTCTTGATTATGAAGAGTTTTTGGCGTATGAACACAAATATGACTCAAGTGCGCTCAATCATTTCTTTCAGCTTGGCGGATTTGCTTTTATGCATACTATTACACCTGATGAGCAGATTGTATATCTTCAAAATATTTTACAATTTACTTTAAGTGAGATTGAATTTGACATACTTTGTTTATGTACGAAATTTATGTCACAAAAGCTCTCAGCCTTTACATTATATGAAAGACTCAAACTTACACGCAAAATTTCCAAAGACAAATTATATACATCATTTGATTTGCTCACACAAAAAAGATACATTCATCTCCTTGCAAAATACAAGCACACCCGTGCAACAAAAAAAGTTTATTTATGCGACACCTCTTTAAAAGGGGCTTTGAGTATTGAAAAAAACTTTGCAAAACTGTTTGAGAATATGGTTTTTCTTGAGCTTTTAAAATCTTCTACGGAGTGTTATTATGAAGAAGGCATTGATTTTTATCTGCCTCAAAGTGATGAAATTATACTCTGCAAGCCTTTTGTAGATGAAAGAAGATTATTTAACAAACTTGCAAGTATTGAAGCTTTTATATTTAGCTATGGCATTACAAAAATCACAGTCATTACAATGAATAAAGAGGGAAATATTTCTCATCCGCTTAGCAGTGTGGATATAATTCCTTTTGACATTTGGGCTTTAGGAGATTAATATGGGTATTTTATGTGGCATAGATGAAGCAGGAAGAGGTCCTCTGGCAGGCGATTTGGTGATGGCAGGATGTATCTTACATGGTAAGGTAGAAGGGCTTAATGATTCTAAAAAATTAACAGCCAAAAAACGCGAAGCTTTATATGAGCTTATTGTTAAAAATGCGAGTTATCATATTGTAAAATTTTGTGCAAAGGATATAGATGACAACGGTATATCAAAATGCTTAAAAAAAGGGCTCATTGATATTTTAAAAAACTTACAAGCGGATGAGTATCTTTTTGACGGAAATCAGACCTATGGAGTGAAAAATCTTGAAACAATGGTACAAGCAGACGGCAAAGTCCCTGAAGTTAGTGCTGCATCAATCCTTGCAAAAGTAACCCATGACAGAGATATTCTCGAAGTAGCAAAAAAATACCCCGAGTACCAGTTTGAAAAGCACAAAGGCTACGGAACGAAGTTACATGTAGCCATGATTAAAAAATATGGTTACTGTGCAATACATAGAAAAACTTATAAAATTAAAGCCCTTGAACCAACATTGTTTTAAATAAATTTATGTTAAAATCTGTCAGCAAAAAAATGGAAAACATATGAATTTTTATACAACAAAGTTATTTCTACTCAGTACACTCCTTATTTTTATTTTGAATGGTTGTGCAAAATCTCAAGAAGAAAAAGAACTCAAAGTTTCAGATAATAATGTCAGTATCCGTATTGAAGGTGCTGTATATCCTCTACAGCGTCAAGATATTATATCTACTATATCGGGAAAAATAAAACATTTATATATAAAGTATGGGGACAAAGTTATAAAAGGTGAGCATATCTATTCTCTTGATAAAGAACTTATCAATTTAGACATACAAAATAAGCAGGCAGAAATTGCTTCCTTACAACAAATCAGGAACAATTTAGCTACAAATATACGCACGGCACATAATACTGCAGATGTCAATTTAGCTGCTATGGAGCTAAAAAAGATAGCTTTACTCAAATCAGAAGGCTATATACAAGACTTTGAGCAAAATAACTATAAAAAGAACTATATAAACACGCTAAACGCACAACAATCTCAAAATGCGAATAACTATGAAAGACTAAAAACACTTGACGCCTCACTCATAACAAAAAAAATAGAACTGAAAAAATTACAGTATGCAATCAAACACGCAGATGGATATGCTACTATTAATGGTTTTGTTGCAGATATTCAAGCACAAGAGGGTCAAACAATAGGAAATGACAAAAAAGTGTGTACTATTATTAATCTTAATAAGGTCATTGTTAAAGCTGGTTTTGCAACGGGATTGCTTCCTTTTTTACATGTAAACAAAGCAGTAACTGTCAGTTTTGTCACAACTCCCCCTTACATGGTAAAGTCTACCATTAAACAAATCAGTCCTATAGTAAATCCAACATTTGATAGTATGACTCTTGATATAGTTGTCCCAAATCAAAATTATATTCTTCAGCCGGGAACACGAGCTTTAGTAACAATTGAACTCTCTAAAGAAGGGCAAGCAAGTGTTAAAAAATATTTTTTGCACAACAAAAAAGAAAAAGTCATTGAAATACAATCAAAAATATAAATAAACTCTACCCAATGGCAAATATTTTTGCCCAAAGGTCTCTTGTTGGTATTTTAAAGGCACAGTTACACTTTCTTTGCCAACTTTTAAATAATTTTCATTATATGTATCATAAATCTTTGTATTTTTTTTCAGATATTTAGATTTAATTTTGAGATAAAGTTCTGTAGAATACGCTTGTGAGACTAAAACGAAACCTTTTTTATAAAAACGAATGTAACCGTCTATGGCATCAAGTTTTTCATATTTTTTTCCTAATGCTTTGCCTAAATCATAAAAATAAACCTCATCTCTCTCAAGCTTTCTATTTTCTGAGACTTCTGCATAAACCATGCTATCTGCTAGTTTTGCCATGGCATAACTAAAATATATGCCATTTTTTGGCTTTTTCATACGATAAAGCGAACTACTTTCATACACTTTCTCATACTCAGGTGCTAAATAATTAAGATAAATAAAATTCTTAAAACCATATTTTTTATACTTTTTCTTATAACTACTAAGTAAATCTATAAATTTCAATGAATCTTTTAAGTTTTTTGAATCTTCATAAATTGGATAGTAGTTTGTCACCATGACAGAATCAACCCAACCTTTTTTTTCTACTTGTATTTTTATTTTTTTTCTTACATCGGTTGTTATATAACTCTCTGTCATATCATAACTTACAAAGGGAAGGATATATTTTGCTTTTCTAAATCCCTGATTTGTTATAACAAATATATTTAAAGCGTTCAGTTTTTGATAAAACTGACTTACAAAATCAAAGTAGTTTTTTTGTGTCTGTATCTTATTAAAAATTTGTAGTATTGGTTTATAAACTTCTTCTTCAATATAACTGCCTGATGCCCAATCAAAAAAGAGACCTCTAAAACCACGAAGCTTCATATTTTTCAGTAAATCATCTACCCGTTTTTGCAATACTTCTTTATTTGCCAAGTTATAGTAATAATCCTGACACCAATCATAATGATTTTCTTTACAATGTAAAAAAGGACCCTGAGGGTTTAATGTTGTCATATGCCTGTTTTTATACAGCCAATCAACAAATTCTCTATTTTTTCCTTCAGTATAATAATAAAATGCAGGCATCCAGTCGTAAGCAATAGGATGCGCTACATGTAACAAGCCTTTTTTACTCAGTAGCTCATAACTCACATCCTGATTTTCAACATTACCAAGTTCAACGATATTGAATTTTTTCGCCCACTTCATTTCACTCTTATCACCAAATGGTGAAGCAAGCGTATACTCTCCTTTTTTTTTCGTTATATTCACATCATCTTTTATTGTAAAACTAGAAAAAGAATTTTTTTTGGCAAGTATAGAGTTTTCAATAGTTTCTGCTCTACAAAAGAGTGAAAAGAAGAGTAATAAAAAGCTTACATGTAACAAAGATATTTTCATTGTTTTATCAACTCTTTGAGTTTTATATCTTTTATAAACAAAAATAGATATAACAACAAAAAATCTACACTAAATAATAAAATATGGTAAAGTGTTGCAGCGAATAATGCGTCTTCTTTACTAACACCATACATGCTTAAATAAAAAACAACAGCCGCTTCATATGTACCTATTCCTGCAGGGGCTAGTGGTACAGATAATGCAATCGTAGAAAAAATAAATAGCCCCAGTAGCGTCATAATATCCAAATGCAAAGGAACTGCATAAGTAAAAAGTACACAAGTACTAAGAAAATATGTAAGCCATAGTAGTCCTGTATACAGAGAAAGAGACAAAGGTGATTTAAGCATTTTATGCACAACTTTATAAATTTTTTGTAAATAAATCCGTAAAAACTGCAAAGGTATCTTTTTAAGTGACACAAATGCTTTGTTTGAATTAAAAAAGAAAATAGTCATAACAATTAAGATACTCAAAACAATTAAAGAAGACTTAACCATATCACTTGAAGTATAGCTATATGCCCAGATACACAGCAATAAAAAAAGCATAATGACATCAAAAAAACGTTCTACAAATATAATTGAAAGTGTTTTGTGATAGTTGTATTTATAGAACTTTTTGAGATACAGTGCTTTTGAAAGTTCTCCTAGTTTTGCCGGTAAAATCATATTGAGTGCACTTGAAACTATAATAGTTTCAAAAGAAATTTTAAAAGACAAGTCAGACATCTTCATCCATCGCATACTCAAAACTACCTGAGAAATAAATACAACAACAAATGTAGCAAAAGTTCCCAACAGAGAAAATTTATCAAAATCAATTTTTTTCACATCAAAACCATAAAAAAGATAGATAAACAGAGCAACTAGTAAAACAATTTGAACGATTTTATTTTTCATTTAAAAGTATTCTTATCTTATTTCTCGCACTACTTGAAGCATAAAATGCCAAAAAGTAATCAAGATTATATGCAGCATATTTTTTATAATAACGCAATAAATTTTCATCTATCAACTCATAAGGATGTACATACAAAATCGAATTTTTCGTCCTTTTAAACAAAATTTTTAAAAACCATAATGGTAGTACACGCAAATAAAAACCACCGCTAAAAGGAATAATATTTTTAGGTATTGGTCGTTCTTGAATTTCACCATAGTCAGTATAAATAATAAAAGGAGTTTTTTTGTTTATGCTATTTCCATACATGTAATTCTTCATAGGAAAATAAGATGAAGAATATGTAAACCCTATTTGTGCCAACTTTTCATAATATTTCTTTTCAAAAGGCATTGACCAACTTGGGCTTCTATATCCGTGGACTGGCTTGCCTGTAAGTTCTTGGAGAATCTTTTTTGCTTCTGAGAGATCTTTGCTCCAAGTATCAAATTCTTCTGTATATACAAGATTATGATGCAAACCATGACAAGCTATTTCGACACCATTTTGAGAAAGTTTTTGTACTATATCAGGATATTTTTTCGCGAAACTTCCAAGGACGAAGGCAGTTGCTTTACGATTTTTAGAAAACTCTATAAAAGTATCTATATACTCTTCATACACTAACTGTGGTTTTTCTCTCCATTTCACATCAAAATTCATATCAGTTACTTCTTCAACATCTATAGTAAGCCACATCATAAATCCACCAAATATTTACATAATTTTGGACCGATAAAATCGACAACTTGCTTGGGAAGTTTTTTCCAAATTTGTGATGCGAGAGAATATTTTGAATAAATATCAGTCTGCTGAGATGTTAAAATATCTATTTTTACCGGTTTCGCACCAAATTGTGATTTAAACTTGTAGGTAGACCCGCCATATGAAGATCTGCCAAAATCAAATATTTTTTTATCTGTATAATCACATATATATTTTAATACTTCCCAATAAATATAATATCCTGCCAATTTATTTGCATAAGAATTTTTAACACCACCCCAAGGGTACCATGCAATTTTTTCATCTAATAGTATACACATAGTTGCTACAACTTGCGTATTATCATAAAGAGTAAAAAAAATAATTTCATCTTCAAACTCTTCAGCCAAAGCGTAAAATATTTTTTTATCCAATACCGGTGTACCGTGTTTATGCATTGTGTCACTAAAAATTTCATAAAAAGCTTCTATATCTTGAGCATTATGTCCATATACAAGTTTGTAATCATTCTTTTTTGCTGCATTTCTTACTTTATTTCTGCATCGTGATTTTACATCTTCACTAAAAAGGCGTTCACTTGATTTTGTATCAATATCCAAGCGCATTGTTACTGTGTCATTCTGCTTGAAGTCGCTGTATAAAAAATTCAATGTTCTTATTTGGAAAGTATTGTCTTTTGCTAACTCTAGCAAATCATCAACCTCATCATAACATCTGTCCGTATAGTTAAGCAGTGGGAGATATGAGAGTGTTTTTTGCCTTGATAAAGATGGAACAATTAGAAAATCCATATAATTTTTATATCCATAACACTCCATTAAAGCATTTTTAAATTTATAAAGAAATGGCTTTGTTAAAAGCATAGAGTTATTGACATTTTTTTGCATTTTTTTTAGCAGTTTCCCTTATAATTTTTGTTATCATCCTATTGTTATTATTTTGTCCTACATAAAGAACAATATTCATTAATACTGTTAAAGCGAGTACTATATAAACAATGAGATCTGTCCCACTTTTAATAGAAGCCATATGTGCAATGTCATCCGAATAAGACGGATAAAGAATAAAGAAAAAAACGACCGCATAGCCGGCTATTATAAAAAGTTTTTGAAATATTTTCAACTTTGAAGAAAAAGAAAAAATTACAAAACCAAGAGTAAGGATTAGAATAAGTAAAAATTTAATAAATATCATTTCATCATATTCCCGACAAAGTAGTCAATAACAATATTAATGCTGTTAAACATAGACTGTCCTTTTTCTATAGAGTACTGTGTGTATCGTATATTGCATGGTTTTTCAATATAACGCATCTTCAGTGTTTTAATTATACTAATTATTTCTGAAGCATGTGCCATTCTGTTTTGTGTAATCTCAAACTGAGGAAATTTTTCTATATTGATAGCACGAAGCCCATTATGGGAATCAGTAAGCCACATTCCCGTTGTCATCCATGTAAAAAGTCTCGATGCCTGCAGTAAATACTTTTTTCTCAATGGCATATTTTGTGTTTTACCTAAAAATCTTGAACCTAAAACAATATCCGCTTCATCATTTTGTAATGTTTGCACAAATAAAGCTATGTCATCAGGGTCATGTTGTCCATCAGCATCAAAAGTTACGACATATTTACATTCTAACTCTTTTGCATATTCAAGACCAGTCTGCAATGCTGCACCCTGCCCCAAATTTACAGTATGATGCAAAAGATAAACATTCGACATGCAGGCTTTTTTTGCACTCTCATCTGTTGAATTATCATCCACAACAATTAAAAGATATTCAGGATATTTTTCATGAAGTTCTTGCAAAACATCGGCAATAACGGTTTGTTCGTTATAAAGAGGAATGACAATAGCTGTACCAGAAGAATTATTATGCAAGTTCATCCTTTTTCATTTTAATTTTATCTATTTTTGTTTTGAGAGACTGCTCAATATCTAAAAATGCATCAACCATCACCCCACTAAACATTTTTTCTCGTAAATTTCGTATTTCCACAACTGCTTCTTCATGAGTTTTTCCCTGTTTATAAGATCTATCACTTGTTATACCTGCATAAAATTCTCCAACAGATACAACTTGTGCTTCAAGAGGAATTTGTGATTCTTTGAGACCAAATGGGTAACCTCTTCCATCAAAACGTTCATGATGATATTTAACAATGTTTTCAATGGGATAAACATGGCAAATGGGTTCTACAATGATACTGCCGATAAGAGGATGCTCTTTTATTAAGTTCATATCTTTCTCTTCACATGTATCTTTGTTTATAACCGCTAAAAGATCGCCAATCATACCAATATCATGCAAATAAGCACCCAATGAGATAGTGTCTATCTCATTTTCAGATAAAAAGAGCGATTTTGCAAGCTCTACAGAAATAGTCTGAACAATGAAAGAGTGATTTTTATAATATTTATTCTCCAATTCTATTGCTTCATTTGTAAACTTTAAAAATGACAAATAATTTTGTATCATTTCACTATTTTGGTCTATATTCATTAAAGAACTTCCAGCCATATCTAAAAATGCACCGACCTGTGCAACATTTTCACTACTTAATATTTTTGTATCATAAAATTCTAATTTATATGGTGTATTTCGGATATAAAAAACTTTTTGCAAAGAAATATCTTTAGATGTTGCATACTCAAAAACAATTTGATTATCTTTAGTGACAAGTTTTGCACCTTGCGCTTTTGTAATCTTTATCACAAGAGCCACAAAAAATTTAAAAAACTGATTTTTATCCATTTGTAATTTCATTAAAGATATAGAGGTATTTTTTCCTATATCTGATTGTTCTTCTACACCTTCAATCATAAATTTATTTGAGATTTGTTCATAATAACTCAGCATAATATCAAAATGCCCATATTCAGCTTCTATATTTAGTTTTTGCGTGCTAAAAAGTAGCAACATCTTATCTTTACTATTATTTACAATTGATGTCACTCGATAATTTCCACTTTTTTTAAATGTTTGTAAGGTTTTTCTTCCTACTCTTAGAGGAGCATTAACATCTGTATGATTCGCCGTATTACTCTCTATGAGTATATATGTTTCTCCCCTTAACTCGTACAAAGCACTATATTTTGCTTTAACTAATTGGGAACATTCCAAAAGTTTTTCTTCTACATCTTTTTTTTGCACTTTATCACATAGTTCATGTAAAAATTCATCAAAACTTTGATGCGTATCTTTTATATAAAGTTTCTTTCTAAATAATTGTAATATGAGTACAAAGAAAATAATTGAAATAAAAAAGAAAACAAACCAAAAGGAACTTAAAAAATTGTTTATTTCTAATACATTAGAAAGAATAATTTGTGGTAAAACTTCATTAAAATAATACCGACTTTGCTCAAATACACTCACTTTGCTTTTCCTTTGCTTAGGTATTTCATATATTCATTGTTATCAATTTCATATGCTGTAACTGTTTTTGTTTGTGCATATATCTTTATGTTGTTATGATTCATAGTATATATAGCTATCCAACTTTTCATATTTGATTGAATCCTATTTCTCCATCTATAAAACCACTCATCCATTCCTTTGTAAGAATTTGGATAATTTTCAACAAATATAAAGATTTTTCCTGTCGGTATTGTTAAAAACTCAGCATTTGGCTTATATCTTAAAATGAAATTTTGACTATTTATATGGTAGCCTTTATTTTTAATTTTAGCATAACTTTGAACATATGCTACTGCTGTCCATGTAAAAGGTCTATTTTGTTTATTTATTCTCAAAATTATTTGTGGAATTGAAGTATATTGTGTTTGATTTATATTTTTCCAAAAAATATTTGTATCTGCCCATATAGTTAAGCCTAAAGATAAAATTACAAACAATGTATAAAATAGCAACAAAAATACTGACTTAGAATATTTTTTAAATACTAACAATATTGGTTTATAGATAAAGTAAAAAAAGTAAAAGGCACTTAAAATAGTAATTGCATAAAATATATATTCTGCAAGTCTATCCTGTTTTGCCAATAAGGGCAAACCTGCATTTGGTCCAAAATATAGCATAAATATTGCAAATACTATTAGTAGATACGAGCTATTAATAAACTTTTTTTTTGAAAAAAAAGATACAATAAAAGCAAAAAATAAACTTATCAATAAAAATAACTGAAACTGTGTTATATTTATAATTGAGACTTCAGAAAATCCTGTTGCGGCAATATTCTGAATATTTTTTTGTGTTCCCATTAACTTATCAAGCATAGGAGCTGCTGCACCAAAATCTTGCGGTATACCATACTTTAACATTGACAATATCCACAAATTTCCAAAAATTGCAGCCGATAAAATGGCTAAAATACCTTTTTTAAGGAGCTTCAAATCTATTTTTCTAAAAAGAGCACCATTTATAGCGATTAAAATACTAATAAATATTAAGATAATAGCTCCACCGCCATGGAAGATAAAAACCAACATAAGTGTTAACGTATACATCACAAAATACTTTGTAAATTTTGTTTCTAATGTTTTAATTAAAAAATGAGCATTTAAAAATACAAAAATAGAGGCATGTTCATACGCCATTCCTGATATATAACGGATGTAGGGCGTAAACCCTATATTATTTCCATTTTTAAGTACATCCAAGCTTGTGGGCATATAAAATTTTAATCCGTAAAAATTAACGAGATGGGGATGAGCTGTCACAACTATCTCTCCAAGCAACACATCAGACAAAGGCGTCATCAAAATCATCCCATGTACCATGACGGCGAACAAAGCAGTATATGAAGAAGATGTGATGTCTTTTATAATATAATAAATACTAAAGTATAAAGCAAGAAGCAATAAAATAGGATAAAGACTAAATAATATTATTTGATCTATATTTGTAAAAATATTAACAAAAAATATTAAGATTGAGATACCATAAAAATCTGCACCAAATGTTTTATTGTCTGCATATAAAATATTTTCTTGCAAATAACCGACCCATTCCATAAATTGTGCAGTATCGAGTACAGGATCACTATAACTCAACATACCCCTAAGCATTAACGTAGAAAAGATATATATAAATATAGCATAGAAAAGTATATTTTTTAAAAATGTATTTAAGGTTATAGAACGCTGAAAAGTAATCAGATTTTCATGGAAATATTTAAGCAAATTTTGTTTAAATTCATTTGGTTTGTCAAGGATATTAAGCACTTTAAGCATCAAGTTGATTCTTAAATCATTCATAATTTTAAAAATATCTCGTTTGTAATAAAAGTGCATAAAAGCAAATTTTGTCGCGATTAAGACTAAAATAAAGAAAAGAAGACTGAAAATTTTAATAAAAATCAAAAAAGGAACGACTATTTCTATATAAGCAGTCATATACACAAAGTTAAAAACTATTTTTTGCATACCACTTTTAATATGTTCTTGAGGGAAAATTTTTGATGGAGTATAATAAAACACAACATATGCCACTAAAAGTAATTTTATCAAATACCAAATATTTTTATAGAATATGGTAGATATTACATGTAAATCAATAAAAGAAGCATCTGGTAAAAACATTTCTGCTTACCTTTGTATTATAATGAATTCTACTCTTCTGTTTTTAGCTCGTCCTTGCGATGTTTCATTTGATGCAATTGGATTTTCATCGGCATATCCAATGCAGGAGAGCCTTTTTGCTGAAATACCCATTTTGACTAAGGCTGTTCTGACAGAGAGTGCTCTTTGGGTAGACAAATGCTTATTATATTTTTTCGAACCTATGTTATCTGTATAGCCTGTTATTAAAAGACGAACATTTTTATGTGTTTGCAAATAAGCACTAATAGGTTTTAAAAGTTGCAAACTCTTTTTTTTTATTTGAGATGATTTATACTCAAATTCTAAATTATTTAGAACTAAACGCTTATACTTTTGGAGTTTTTGAGTTACAGTAGTATCTTCAGCTTTTATAACTTGATGACTGTTTTTATACATTTTGTTCAACAAAAAGTAAAGAAGCTTCCAACGAAGTAACTCACCATCAAATCTTTTGTCTTTAAATTCAAATGGTCTTACAAATATGACGCCCCCTTTCCCATAAGGAATGAAAGAGACAAGTGGTTTTTGCATATTAGTCTTTATAAGGTACTCTGCCTGTGGTAAAAAATCAGCTGAAAGATAATTTTGTGTTTGTATCTTTAATGTTTTTATATCTTTAAAATAAGCAAGCGTATTATCTGTATTAAATGTAATGTTTAATGGAATATAGTTTATAAAGTCCACTCTTTTACTTTTATATATATATGTTTTTACTTTTTTATCAAAAAAGTTCATATTTTTGCTTTTTTGTATGATTTTTTGCATGATTTGTTTAGAAGCAATCTCGCCGTTTCTCTTAAAAGTGTCATAGCGTGTGGAATAAATTCCTCCCTCTATCCACAGTATACCACCTTGGCCTATCCACCATTTCAGTATTTCTTGTTCTTTGGAAGAAAGATTGTAGCTGTACCCTATGTTTACAAACAAATCATTTGAGACTCTTTGAAACTTATTTACCCAAGTTGGAAGCACATAAATAAAATCTTCTAAAAAAGGATTTGTTCTAAGTTTCCAAAAATCTACATCCTTCAAAGGGGCTGCTTTATATCTATAATCAAGTTTATCATAAAACTCATCAGAAAATTTTCCATGAAAATCTAAAATAGGCTGATTTGAGATAAAAGGAAATTTTTTTAATAAACGCGTCCTGTTATTTGGCTGAGCATATACATTGTTAACAGCAATATCGTAAACTTCTACAGATTCAGGAGTAAGAATCTTTTTTTCAAGCGTATTGTCGTATTTTGTACTACAGCCTATAACAAAAAAACCAACTAAAAATAAAATACCTATGCTATAACATCTCATAATCAACCCTTAAAATGATGAATAATAATAAAATTCTAATTTTTTAAACATTTTTACCGAATAAGAAAAACTATATGCCCAAAATACTATACTGCCCACGAATAATCCATATACAGCATATTCTAGTCCAAACATTCTACTGAGAATAATACCAACGATTAGATTCACTATTGTTGCTATACTGATTGCCTTTAAGGAGAAATGCTGCCTTGAAAATGAAAACATAAACAATACATTCATGAGTCCATTTACCATAAATGCATATGATATTGCCGCAACCCAATATACAAAAGGCGTAAAACTATCAAAAAAATTCTTTGTAAAATCATACTGCATATAATAATATGAAAAGTATATAGCGTAATAAGTTAATGCTATAATTATAACAGATAAAATGAGATATACTATATTAAATTTTTTAAAAAATCTATAAATTTCATCATTAAACTGTTGATACTCTTTGTATTTATATTTCACAACCATATCATTAATTCTATACATAAATTCATGAATGCTTATTTCAGTGAGCCCCATCAATAAGACCAAAGCAATTAATGCCCAGTCTAGTCCTAACTCATAAGGGACATTAAACCATATAAAGTAAGGCTTAGATTCAACACTTGTACTCCATGCCACCATCCTATCAGTAACTAAAAATGTAAAATACAAAAATCCATACAAATAAAACGGTATTAAAGAATAAAAAAGAATAGAAGCCCGAGGTAAAGACTCTCCTTCTGATTTCAAATCTTTATTTTTTAAATCTCTAATTTTTTTATAAGCCAATAAAGAAATAAT
Organism: Sulfurimonas sp.; assembly: GCA_026988235.1. Classification (GTDB taxonomy): domain Bacteria; phylum Campylobacterota; class Campylobacteria; order Campylobacterales; family Sulfurimonadaceae; genus Sulfurimonas. The sequence goes on along the minus strand of JALSLQ010000035.1, from coordinate 7,924 downwards.
GGCATCCAAAAAGACTAAAGCTATAAATTGTGCTTCAGACAAACCTATTTTAAATATACCGTGAGCAATATATACCAATACAATTCCTAAAATAAAAAAATAAAGAATATTGTTATATTCTTCAAACATATAATAGATAGATATATTTAAAAAGAGTAAAGATAAAAGAAAATAAAAAGTGATCATAACAAAAAAGTAATAACTTGGAAATACTTCAAAAAACATATTAAAAAAAATAAGAAAAACACCGACAATAAATACAAAAATATACCCGAAATTGAGTAAAACTGTTGTAATATTTGAAGCCAATATAAGCTCACCCTGCTTAAGATAAAACAAACCTTTTCTTCCTATCGCTTGAGCAGATGCACCTGTTATAATAAGTGCCAAAAATGTACCCACGGCAATCACCGTTGCTTTCATTTGATCCATTTCTATCCCCGACCAAATCGCATATCCTATGGAAAGTGTAAAAAATATTTGAACAAACATAGGCATAGCAAAAGCTAAACCTCTTAAATAATTTTTAAAAACCCTTACCCAAAATGGTGGTAATTTTTCAAAATTGACTAATGCTTTAACAGGGTATGTTTTACTATTTTTATATTGCATCATGTATTGCGCCATATCAAATACATTTTCAAACCCATAATCATTTTTGGCATCAATATCACGAATCCCATACACTTCTAACAATGCCGCTACTTCCCAAAAATCAAGCGGTTTTCCTCTTTCATCTGTAATTGCATTGTATAAAGAGCTTAAATCTTCAGTGTGTTCTTTGTTCACTATTGCCCTTTTTGTTCTTGAAATTCATTATATAAATTTTTATATAAGCGTCCATAATTTTCAACCATATCTTCAATGGTAAAACCATTCAAAATAGATTCTCGCGCATCCATACCCATTTCTAGAGCTACATCGGGATTTTTTAATATATAAATCACTTTTTTGGCAAACTCGGTATAAGCTTTGGGTCTTATGACAAATCCGTAGCCTTCGAGTACCTCTTTTGTTCCCCCTACATCAGAAGATATAACAACTTTTTCACAAGCCATTGCTTCAATAACAACAAAAGGAAAGGCTTCAGAAATACTCGTAAGCATAATAACATCCCCCTCATTATAAGCACTTTGCGGGCTGTTAGTAAGTCCTGCAAATAAAAAATTATGCTCTATATTCAATTCTTTTGCTAAATCTTGGCAGTGATGATAATATTTTTCATCGACAATAGGACCATATAATTTAAACAAAACATCAGGGATTTCTTTTGCAACTAATTGCGCAGTTTTTATAAATGTTTCTATGTCTTTAAGAGGATCAATTCGAGCAACCATAACCACAGTCGGTCTATCTTCCTCTTTTTCAACTTTAAATTTTTTAAAAATATTTGTATCTATCCCATTATATATTGTATGAATCTTTTTTTCATCAACTCCCCATTTTTTTTCCCATCTAGCGTTATAATTACATACCGGAGAAACAATATCTGCAAAGTGAAAATTTAATTTTGACACCAATGTAATTAGCCCCATTAAAAACTCTTTCGTACGAAAAGGCATTTGGTTTCTTGATGCAGCCAAATATTGTTCTCTTATATAAACACCATGTTCGGTAAGCAGAAACTTACTGCCATATTTCTTTTTTGCAATCACACAAGAAAGACCACAAAAAGCGGCAGCAGAAGAGTGGTATATATGTGCCTCTGGTAAAGTTGGAAGTAAGGATATAAAAAACCTGTATAAATAGCGAAGCCCCTCTATCATATCAAATACAGTCGGTATATCTTCCTCGGTTTTTTCATAATGTTTTAAAATATACTCTTTATAAATATTCCATATTGCTTCACTTCTAAATGTTTCATAGTAATCATATATATGAAAATACTCATAAAAATCATACAAAGCATCACCCAAAGCATCCAAATCATTTTTATCTCGAAAGATATGTTCAAGCACTAATATTATAATAGGTTCTAAAACCTCAATATTTCCATCAACTTGTGTTTTTATTTTTGCTTCATATATTTTGGAAAACTCTACTTTTCGTATATATTCAATAGGCTCTTCCGTCCCCCAAAGAGGCACATTTATAATATCTACAACATTAGGAGGAATATCAAATTTTAATTTTACATAAGGATGCATTTGAATCGGTATTAAAACAAAGTCAATATTTTTTAACTCATGCATTAAAATATCAGCCCAGGTACTCACTCCACCCGTAACATAAGGGTAAGTTCCTTCACCTGTCCATACTATTTTAATCCTGCCCATACATATCTCTTTTTCCTATTAAGCTTGCTAATAAAAACATCTCTTTTGTATATCTTTCATCTAAATCAATTACTTGGCTTTTATATTCTAAATAATTTTTAACAGCATCAGAATAGTCACGATATTGCACAGCACCTCCAAGATATAATTTTGCTGCAATTTCTATTTTTTTGTGTAACAATCTAACCTGTTCTTGCAATATACTCTGCTGTTGTTTTATCATTTGTATGGAGTGATATGAGCGTTCAACTTCAATCAGTATTTCTCTTGATTTTGAAGAGAGTATATTTTTTTGCAATAAAACATTATTAAGCTCTTTTTCTTTGTTGAGAAGTATATCCCCTCTATTATAGAGTGGAATATTTACAGTTAAACCTAACTCCCAATAGGGAGAAAATCCAGTATTATTTAAATTTTTAAAAAATAAAGCATTATTTGCTACACCATATCCCAAGTGTGCATTAAAATTGACAGTTGGATAATATCTTCTTTTTTGTGCTACAAAATCTGTCTGATTTATTTTTAATTTGTTTGATTCCAAAGCTATATCACTACTATTTTGTATTGCCTCTTTTTGCAAATCACTCAAAGAATCAAATACAAAATTCATTTTTTCTTGTAGTAAACTATATCTTTTTTCACCTTTGGCTTTTATACTGTGTCTTAAAATATATTCATTATGCAAATGTTCATAAGTTAATGATAAAACGGCTTTTTTTAAATTTAGTAAATCATTTTTGGAATCAATATAATTTAATGCTGAAGTTGCTCCAAGATTATATGCTTTTTCTATTTTTTTTTGCATGATAGCCTGTTTATCATACATTTCGTTAAAAAGTTTTAATTTTTCCTGTGAAATAAATAGATTTGAATATATATTAAGACCAAAGAGTAATAACTTCTCTTTTGCATTAAGTGCCTTAATATTGGCAAGTCTCTTTTGTAAAATATCATAATTTTTATTTATAAGAGTGTACTGGCCATCATAAAGTAATTTATTAGCATTAATCGCAGCACCTATGCCTGATTCATCAAAACGTCCAGGCTGCGTAGTTGGCAGATTTGTCTGCTGTGTTGAGATATAAGAGCCTGTTCTGGCATACGCATTTAAAAAAATATCAAAACCATACTTGTCTTTTTTAATTTCATTTAACAAATAATCTATTTTTTTTTGATAAAAAAGCTCTTGTGCGTTTTCATTGTTTTCAAACAAAGCTGCAAGAAAATTCTTAAAATTCAAGATGTCATAATTATTATTATCTGCATTTTTGTTACTACTTGGAATTTGATATTTTTGTAATATTTTAGGGTCTTCAAGCAGAGGTCTTTTATCTGTTTGGGATACATTGGAAATATTTATATCTCGAAAATGTAGCTTTTGTACAATACTTGGCTCATCTAACTTCACCATATATGGTTCTGCATGCAAAAAAGACGATAAAAGTCCAATAACAAGCAAATTCTTTACTAATATTTTGATATAAGACTCCATTTATAAATTCACTTTATTTTTTATTGTATTAAAAAACAAACAAGCAACTGCGTATAAAAACATAACAAGTAGTATACTTCCTATGACATCCGAAATCCAATGTGAGCAAATAAATACCCTCGTAAACATTGATATAAAGACATAAACAACCAACAAAAGTTTAATACTTTGCAATATAAAGCTATTTTTCACTACACTCGATACCATTAAAAAAAATACAACTGCCAACAAAAAGCTCATAACAACATGTCCTGAAGGAAATGAATATCCACTCAGATCAACAATAGTATTCAATGGTCTTTGCACAAGAAGATTATATTTCAATAGTAAAGTCGCCCCAATACTTAGAGTTGCAAAAATTACAGAAAAAATCAATTCATTTATTTTGTGTAATTTTAAAAAAACAAGCATTATCACCAAAAAGATAAATAAAGAATGAATAGACCCAAAGAAATTACTAAAAGTCATCGAAGTATTATACAAACTTGTGTTTTCATACTCCTTGTAAAAATCATATACTGTCTTGTTTATATTATTAAGCATATTTAATTTAAGAGTCAATACCAATATTGCAAACATAATAAAGGACAAAAGAGTTATAAATTTAAGCTTTTTCTCCGCCAAACATTGCATTCATCTACTTTTTTAAGACATATTATAACCTAATTTAATACAATATAAAGAATTACTTTTTAGATGTTATAACCATCTGGATTCATAGACTGCCATCTCCATATATCTTCACACATCTCATCTATAGTATGCACAGTTTTCCAATCTAAAACTTCTTTGGCGTAACTCGGATCAGCATAGCATTTCGCTATGTCACCTAAACGTCTGGATGCAATTTTGTATGCTATTTTTTTACCTGAAACCTTTTGAAATGCTTGTGCCATTTCAAGTACGGAATAGCCTTTTCCTGTTCCAAGGTTTACTGTAAGTACATCATTTAAAGCATCTATTTTTTTTAGTGCCTGCACATGCCCTTTTGCTAAATCAACTACATGTATATAATCGCGTACTCCCGTGCCGTCAACCGTATTATAATCATTTCCAAAAACATTTAAATGTTTTCTTTTTCCAACGGCTACTTGTGCGATAAAAGGCATCAAGTTATTTGGAATTCCATTTGGGTCTTCACCGATAAGCCCTGATTTATGTGCTCCCACTGGGTTGAAGTAGCGTAGTAATATAATTTTGTATTTGTTATCTGAAACAAAAATATCTCGTAAAATTTCTTCTATAAACAACTTGCTTCGTCCGTAAGGGTTAGTCGCACTCAAAGGAAAGTTTTCTTTGATTGGCGTCGTTTTTGGATTGCCGTACACGGTGGCTGAAGAGCTAAAAATTATTTTTTTACAGTTGTTTTTTTGCATAACTTCACAAAGAGCTATAGTGCCGTAAACATTGTTATCATAATATTCTAAGGGGTTTTCTACTGATTCACCAACAGCTTTTAAACCTGCAAAATGAATAACAGAATCTATTTTATAAGTATCAAATACTTTTTGCAACGCCTCTTTATCCCGTATATCTCCATGAATAAAAGAAATTTTTTTACCTGTTATTTTTTCAACACGCTTGAGTGCTTCTTGAGAAGAATTACAAAGATTGTCGTACACAACAAAGTCATAGCCTGCTTGGGCTAATTCTATACATGTATGAGAGCCTATGTAGCCTGCACCACCGGTTACAAGTACCATATTAGCTTGCCACGTTCATAGCGAGTTGCGCCATTTTTTGCATGTATGCCTCAACATCTTCTTTATTCACTGGTACTTTTTTTAATTCATTTATAAAATACTCTTTTGTTCTCTCATCCGCAATGTTAAAAGTATAAAGTACCCATTCTATATTAAGAGCAATTTGTTCACCATTTTTTTCTACTGTAAATGTCTTATATAAATTGACATCCGTATCGGCAATTAAGTCCAAAACTTCTTTATAAAAATCGTTTACATGTAAGGCTACTAAAGAAGAAAGCTCTTCTTTAGTAATCTTTGCATCCGTATCGTTAAAATCTTCTCGTCCTAAAATCAAAGCATCACCTAAAATAAGCTGCTCACCGATAAAATAGGCTTTTTTTCTCTCACTAAGTGCATTTGAGTCCGTATATATGATATGCTCTTTCAATGTAGGGAGTTCATCTATTAAAATGGAGCTAAAAAAGGTATACACGGTATTTGCCACCATAGTAATGTCTAGCTCTTTTACTTCTTGTGTTGTATGCTCTACGCTCAAAGCTTTCATTAAAAATTCTCCAACAAAATCACATTCACATAGGTTCCTTTTTCTAAAAACTTGTCATCTTCGCCTGCTACCATTAAGGCACTTTCATTAAGCATATTGGTTAAAATTGCAGAACTTCCTACTTTTTTCCCTGCAAAATTTACAAAATATTCACCATCTTCGACAACAACATTACATGCTGTAAACTCAGTAAACCGACTGCGTTTTTTGAAATCTTCTTGCAGTTTTGCCGCAACAATTTTGTAAGGTTTATTTTTACCTTGCATCTTGGCAATAAGGGGCAGTACATATAAAATTGCCGTCACTGTTGATGAATAGGCAAAGCCAGGCAAAGCCAAAATAAACTTATGCCCTCGCTGTGCCACGAGAATATGGCGTCCGGGTTTAATACCGACACCCTTATAAACAACCTCTGCACCAAGTCGGGGAATAATATCTTTAACGAAATCATAATCTCCTACACTTACTCCGCCAGTACTGACCAAAATATCTGCAGACTCAAGCGCATTTTCAAATGTTTTCATAATGGCATCTTTATCATCAGGAGCCGTTCCAAGTTGAATGACTTCTGACCCAACCTGCTCAAACAGTGCTGCTAAGGTATAGTTATTTGAGCTGCGGATTTGTGCAGGATTGTCAGAGTTTTCTCCAAGGTCAAGTATTTCACTTCCTGTTGCAATGACTGCCACACGAGGACGAAGTGCTACTTTTACCATGACCTGATTCAGTCCTGCCATCACGCCGATTTGTGCAAAACCAATTTTTGCCCCTTTTTCTATCAGTACCTCACCTGCTCTGTAGCCCTCACCGACCGGACGAACGGCATTACCTCGTTCAACCATTTCATTAATGATGATTTTCCCATCATTATATGTGACATTTTCTATTTGAATGAGCGTGTCGGCACCCTCAGGCATCATGGAACCCGTAAATGTTTTGATGGACTCACCACTAGACAATATGCGCCTTTCATCATGTCCAGCAGGATTATCGCCAAGAACAAGAAGCTCACCCTTTTGTAAATCTTCATGACGCACTGCATAGCCATCCATTGAAGCTGTAGGAAATTGTGGGTCATTAAACTCTGCCACGATATCCTGTGCTAAAACACGACCAAGTGCATCACTTAAAGGAACTCTTTCATAACGATGATTGTTTACATGTAACAGCTCCAACATGTTTTGACTTGTTTCAAAAGAGATAAAATCGCTTCCTGTTATACTCATTGTTTTTCTCCTAAAATACCACTACCCTTTATCGCAGTGGAGCGCTCTTTTGCATAGATTCTTTTTCCATTTTTTAAATCATACTTCCAAATAGGTGCTGATGCTTTAAAGTCTTCTACAAATTCATCTATAAATTCTAAGGCAACGCGTCTTTTTGGCGAAAAAACTGCTGCAATATAAGAAGATTCATGGAGCATAACATCCCCACGAGAATGCGCCATTTTTATAATGGCACCTTTTTCTTTTGCTTTTTTCTGCCATGAAGCAAACCATGACTCTAAAATTGGTTCATATATATCAAAGCTCAGCCCCTCAATGCCGTCTTCACTGCGTACCGTTCCCACAAAAGGAATGTATGCACCGTAATTACTGACAGCCTCTTCTTCATACCACTCTTGTAAAATTTTAGGCACATTAAGCGCCCCGTTATGCAAGCTCAGCAAGACTCAACCTCCACAAACAGGAGGAAGTAAAGAAATCTTGTCTCCATTTTTAAGTTCACATTCCAAAGAGGCAACAAGATTGTCATTGACTGCCACGGCACAGGTATCAAGCCACTCTTTCATTGCTTCATCTTTTTGCAAAATTGCTGCTAATTCGTTGAGATTACTTATCTCTAATTCCAACGCCTCTTTTTGTATCGGTCCTAAAAATTCTACTCTTACCAAAACAACATCCTC
>JALSLQ010000034.1 GCA_026988235.1 Sulfurimonas sp. | reverse complement strand
TTACCTTTTCATGTTTTTATGAAACGCTTTACAAAAAGTAATCAACAAAAGTTAAGTATGGAATATAAAAAAAATGTTCCTGCAAAAATAAATGCTTCCTTTTTGAATAGACGCGTTGATGCCGCCTTTATTTCTAGTATTATGGCAAAAAAAAGCGACCATGTGAACCTTGGAATTATTGCTAAAAAAGAGGTCAAAAGCGTTCTTGTTATTCCCTCAAAAAAACACAAAAAAGATGCAGAATCTGCCTCATCAAACCTCTTGGCAAATCTGTTACATGTAAAGGGAGAAGTCCTCATCGGAGACAAAGCATTACATTATGCGCTTCGTAATGATGACTATATAGATTTGGCAAAACTATGGCATGAACAATATAATTTACCTTTTGTTTTTGCCTTGTTATGTTATCACAAAGAGAAAAAACAGTACAAAAAAATAGAAAAAGAGTTTTTAAAAAAAGAGGTAAAAATTCCTCAATACCTTTTACAAAAAGCATCAAAAAAGACACATATTGCAACACCTGAAATACTAAAATATCTTAAGTTAATATCATATAATCTTGACTACAAAGCAAAAAAAGGTCTTGAAAAATTTTATAAAAAAGCGAAAAAGTTTTAAAACTTTTTCGCTTTTAGATTGCTACTTAAATTTTACCGTCTAAATGATCAGCCAATCTTTGTAGTTTTATTTTGTATGCATCCATATCAAAATCTTTCACACGAGCTACACCGTCTTCAATAGCTGCGTTTGCTACAGCTGAAGCAACATAAACAAGTACGCGTCTGTCAAAAGGTGAGGGGATGATATATTCAGGACCAAAAGTCATATCATCACCTCTTCCATGTGCTTTTTTCACATGTGCCAGCACTTCTTCTTTTGCAAGTGATGCCAAAGCGCGTGATGCTGCCATTTTCATATTTTCAGTTATTTTTGTAGCACGAACATCCAAAGCACCACGAAAAATTTGAGGGAAACCTAAAACATTATTTACTTGATTTGCATAATCACTTCTCCCTGTTCCTATAATAAGATCAGGTCGTGCCTCTTTAGCAAGTGGCGGTTTAATCTCAGGATTTGGATTTGCACAAGCAAAAATAATCGGACTTATGTCAGACATACTTTTTACCATTTCTGGTGTAATTAAATCTGGTTGAGAAAGTCCGAGAATCATATCTGCACCTTTACAAGCATCCTCTAATGTTCTGTCTGCTGTTTCAAAAGCAAACATCTGCTTGTATTTGTTCAAATCATCTCTTCCACTATGAATAACACCTTTACTATCAAGCATAGTAATGTTTTTTACACCAAGTTTTTTATACATACTCGCACAAGCTATACCACTCGCACCTGCACCAATAACAACAACTTTTAAATCTGCAGCATTTTTTCCACTCATTTCAAGTACATTAATAAGTCCTGCTGTTGTTATAACAGCTGTGCCATGCTGGTCATCGTGAAAAACAGGAACGCTACAAATCTCTTTGAGGCGATCTTCTATCTCAAAACATCTTGGTGCAGAAATATCTTCAAGATTAATGCCACCAAAACTATCAGCCATAGCTGCTACAATTTTAATAATCTCTTCTGTGTCTTTTGTATTGAGTTCAATATCAACTGCATCAACATTTGCAAATGATTTAAAAAGCACCCCTTTGCCTTCCATAACAGGCTTTCCGGCTAAATGCCCAATGTCACCAAGCCCTAAAACAGCTGTACCATCACTCACAACTGCTACAAGATTACCTTTGTTTGTATATTCATACGCAAGTTCGGCATCTTTTTGAATTTCTAAACATGGGTAAGCAACGCCTGGGCTATATGCCATTGACAATTCCGCTTCAGTGTTACATGGTTTTGTTAATAATGTTGCAGTTTTTCCGTTTGTATCAAACTCGCCTTTGGCTTTATGATATTCTAATGATTCTTCTTCAAATGATGATTTCTCTGACATAGTCGTATATCCTTATTATTTATATTATTAAATTATATAACTTTATAATAAACCTATACTTAATAAGTCAAATTTTATTAAGAAATAGAACACTATTTCCTATTGAATTGTAATATATACCCATAGAATTTTTTCGTGAAACAAATACTCCACGACCATTGAATTTTTTAGAATTTCTAAATATTTTACTGAGTAAACTTGTATTGAACCCTTTACCCTCATCAGTAATTTGAGTGACAACATAACTTGAAGACAAAGTGGTAATTGTATAAATTTTCACTATTATTTTCTTATTACATTGTTTTTCAGATGCTAATAATGTATCAAAATATGTGTCATTTTCTAAAAGTTTATGTTTTGTTTGTGTATCTATCCCTAAATTACCGTGCTCATACGCATTCATCATTAATTCATTAAAGGCTAAGCTGCTACTTTTATTGTCGCATACATTTTCATACCATTCGTTGGCTTCATCAAGTATTTCTAACTTACTCGCAAAAGTCTTTTCATAGGACAGAGTTTCTTCATTTAACGCTAACCTATTAATGAATATAAAAGTCAAATCGTCTTCTTGCTTAGAAATTTTACCAAAAACATTCTCTTTCATCTCTTCTCGCGTAAATGCATTCAAGAAATCATTTTCAATGTATTCGCTATATGGGGCATCATTAAATTTAGTGCTGTTCTCTACTATGCCATCACTATAAAATAAAAATTTATGTACATTTTTAACCGAGTAAGTATCAATTTTATAATTTTCACTCCATTTACTCATAGGAGGATTATTTGATTTTAATTTTATAATTTTTCTATTATTATCTTCAAGCAAAAATGGTGGCATAGAAAATTTTGCATATTCTAATTGTAAAAAGTAACTGTTAAATACAATATAATCAATAGACAATGCTTCTTCATCCAGCAGTATTGGTTTTATAAAATCCATAGATTCTTTTATAAGGACATCAAGACTAAAACTTTCATGTTCTATCATTTTATCTATGATGTGGTTTATAAAAGTAGTCACCAGCATAGCACTCAATGATGCGGAAAGTCCTTTTCCCATTCCATCAACTAGAAGATAAAATGTTATATTTTCATCAATTTTTCTTGCAGTATACGCATCACCACTCAATGTATCTAATGGATGATATAAAAAGTCTACAAGTGAAATATCCTTAGAATCTATCATTTTATAATAAAAATCATTTCTAAGAATATTTAACTCTTTTTTAAAGGCCAAATCTTCTTGATATGCTGTGTAATCTTTTATTTTCAATACAATACAACTTCATTACATTTTAAATTTACTTAACTCAGCTTGTAAAACTTTTGAGTCATTAGCTAAAGCTTCAACCACCATATCAACAGAAGTTCTCAGTTGAGTATTTTTTGTCGAAATTTCAATTATATCTTCCATGATTTCAATCAATTCTTTTGTTTTTGTCGCTATGTATGTACTCTGGTGCATAACATCTGTTGATTCATCTTTTGTATGTGCAAGTATCTCTTTTGTATCGCTTGATGATGCTATCAACTCTTGTGCAGAATTAGAAATGAGAGTCATACTCTGTGATGTTGTGTTTGTGTCTTCTGCAATTTCTACAACATTTTGCGTAATCAAATTAACATTTGCACTTATTTCACTTAATGATTTTTGTGTTCTCTCGGCAAGTTTTCGTACTTCATCGGCAACAACAGCAAAACCTCGACCATGTTCACCCGCGCGTGCCGCTTCTATGGCAGCATTGAGTGCCAATAGATTTGTCTGATCAGCTATATCAGAAATAATTTCCAATACTTCTTTAATATTTTTTGCTTGTTCTGTCAATGAAGAAACTTTTTGTACTAGCTCTTGCTGTTGCTCCGTACTCTCTTCGATAGAAGAAACTACTGCATCTAATTTCACTATAAAACCGTCTAATACATTAAATGTATTATCAAGGTTTTCCGTCACATTCACAGTTGCCTCTTCAACATTATTAGATCGCTCGCCAACATCTGCTACCAATGTATTTACTACAGCAATTTTACTTTCTTCTAATGCGCCATTCTCTTTTAAAGTAATAACAACGCCATTGAGCCTTTGAGATTCATGTTCAGTTCTCGTTGAAACATCTCTTACATTATAAACTGTCTCTTTAAATGCCGTTATCATTACATGTAACGCTTGAGATATTTGAGAGATTTCATCATTTCCATCTACAATTATGTTACATGTAAGGTCAAGCTCACTGGAGACACATTTTATTTTTTCTAAAGAGCTTTGTACACTTTTATTGACACCTCTGCTTATAAGCATTATAATTATAAAAATAATAATAGCAAATCCGATATAACTCACAAGCGTAATAGCCGTACTTGTTTTATAATTAGACTCTATTTTTGCTAAAATTGCATCATTATTTTTTGCAAGTGCATCATCAACTTTCTTTAACAAATTAATCTTTTTTGTAATTGTTTTAAACCATACAACACTGTCAATATCAAAATTCCCTTCACTTGCTTTTTCTTGTGCAATTTTTCTCATTTTATTCACTTCATCAACAACTGGAGAATTCATCGTTGTTTTATAAAGCTCTTTTGATTTGTTATCTGCCATACTTAAAAAGGCATTTATATAAGCATTTTGCTTTGCTACAAGTGTAATAAATTTCACATACATCCCTGGTGCAAATTTATTTGCCGCAAATGTATTACTAAGAACTGCTCGTTCTACTCCTGCTCTCTCTTTTGACTTTAAAAAATTTGTATAGGAATCTAGTGCTTTTACAAGTTTTGGTGTATTAGCCAGTTTTGCACTTATCGCGACTATATGCAAGATTTTCTTATTCATATTTGTATAATAAGCAACTTCATCTTTGGCACTTATCGACAAAGCACTAACCTGCTCTCGAATTTGATTAATTCTTCCCATATCTGATTTTAGTGCTGTTATCTCATTCCTTAACTCTTTGGAAAAACTACTTAAATCTAAAGTAGACAAATAGGCTTTTAAATTTTCATACTGCTTATCTGTTAACTCTCTTTGATTTGGCAAAATGTCTGAAAACTTAGCACCTTTAGAGCCTAAAAATCCAGCACTCGCCCCTCTTTCTTTTTGTGTTTCATGAATTAAAAGGCTTAACTTTTGAGATAAAGTATTTAACTCTTTTGATTGCTGGACAATTGCATCTTCTTTTATTGCAGAATTTACCGTTAATGCTATAATAACCAATGCAAAAGAGACAACAATTGCCGTGATGAGATTGAGTTTGTTTTTTATAGTCATTCGTTACACCTTTTTTACATTAAATAAAGAACTTAAATTCAAATCATCAAAAAGTTCCATCAATCCTTCATTACCAACATTAATATGTAAATCAATTTTATCTTTTAATACAAGTTTATTTAAATACCCTATTACAGAAGAGATTATAGAAATGGAATCTTTTATATTAATAATAACACTATTGTTACTTTTAACAACTTCTTCCATGACATTTTTTATTTCTTGGTAATCGTTTATGGATTTAATATTGCCTTCTATTGTTACAGTATTAACATGCGTTGATATATTCATAAAGTATCCTTTTTTGTTTTATTTTAATTGTATCCTAATTTAGATTATTGCTTAATAAATTTTTGCCATTCTATCATCTTTTTCTCATAGCCTATTTCTTTTAGTTGTACAAAATTCATTGGTTTAGAAAGATACTCTTGTGCAACATATCCTCCAAAATCATGTGGATAAAGATAGCCTTCATTATTTTGCGTAATATTTTTTGGAATTTCTACAATGTTACCATTTTTCACATTTTCTAATGCTTTATTGATAGCAAGATACGCAGAATTTGACTTTGGCGATGCACAAAGATAAATAACAACCTGTGCCAAAATTATTCTCGCTTCAGGGTAGCCTATTTTACTTACACTCGTCAAACATGAAGTTGCAAGTGTTAAAGCTTGAGGGTTTGCATTGCCCACATCTTCACTTGCCAAAATAACAAGCCGTCTGGCGATAAAATCAGCACTCTCTCCACCTTCAATCAAACGAGCCAAATAATAAATCGCTGCATCAGCATCTGACCCTCGAATGGACTTTATGAGTGCAGATGCTAAATCATAATGCACACCTGCTTCACTACTCCCTGCCTGCAGTGCATTTGGACGAATAGAGTGCAGTACAGCAAGTGTGATTGTTTCATTTACATGGTAAGCAAATTCCAAAAGCTTCAGCATTGCTCTGGCATCTCCCCCACTCGAAGCTATCAGATACTCTTTTGCATTTTCTTCAAGAGAAATATCTGTTTTAGCAAGCGTTACATGTAACAGCTTTTCTAAATCTGCATGCGATATGCTTTTAAGTTCAAAAAGCATTGAACGGGAGCGGATAGCACTCGTGAGCGAATAAAATGGATTTTCTGTTGAAGCACCGATAATTAAGACTGAATTATTCTCCATCACAGGTAACAAAATTTCTTGTTGATTTTTTGAAAGTCTGTGGACTTCATCTATAAATATCAAGGGTTTTTGCAGGGCATTTTTATACTGCTCAAATATTTTACGCAGTTGTTCGACTTTGAGTGATGTGGCATTCATTTCATAAAAAGGGCGTTGCATAGTTTTTGCTATAACTCTAGCAAGTGATGTTTTTCCAACACCCGCTGGTCCATAAAAAAAACTATGCCCGAGTGCCTCTTTTTCACATAAAATACGAAGCGGAGCATCTTTTTTTGTTAAATGTTCTTGCCCTACAATATCATCAAAATTCGAAGGTCGAAGCAGTTGCGTAAAGTCCATTGACTATTCTTTATCTTCTTTTCTTTTATTCTCTCTTGCTCTTTTTTTCTCGTCTTTTAAAAACCTATACAGAGCGGAGTATTCGCTTCGAGTCAAATAACGCGTTTTTCCTGTAGGCAGGTTATTTAACTCGATTTCTGCAAAACTTACTCGTTTTAAATCAGCCACATCTGCTCCAAAGTGGGCAAAAAAACGGCGAAGTTCACGATTTTTCCCCTCTTTGAGTGCTACTTTGAGTATAGAATAATTTAGCTGATTTTTTTGAATTTTATAGCCTATAAAAGGTTCAATCTGCATAGAAGTAATTTTAGAGTGAGAATGTGCACCTGCACTTGCATCTTCAAGATAAATCCCGTTGAGCATTGCATCTTCCATATCCGGTGTGACTTCGCCTTTTATTTTGAGCTTATAAATTCTCTCCAAATCCGACTCCATCAAAGAGGTCGCTACATGTGAAGCATCTGTTAAAAGTAAAAGCCCTTCACTCGCAAAGTCAAGACGCCCAACAGGGATAAAGTGACGAAACTCTTTACTCAAAGAGTCATAAATCGTTCTTCTGCCTTTTGGATCATTTTTTGTCACAAGTTCGCCTTTTGGCTTGTTGTACACAATAACCGTATATTTTTCTTGAGGAGAGACCTGTTTACCGCTGATGTAGACAATGTCTATGCCCTCTTGCACTTGTGTTGCAGGATTTGTCTCTATTTCACCGTTGACACGGACATAACCGTCTTGCACAGCCTTATCAGCCTCTCTTCTTGAGTAGGTTGAATAGTGCGCAATATATTTGTTTAATCTCATCATAATGTTATGAAATTCCTTTTTCTATAAGAGTGTGAATGTGTAACACTCCTTGTATTTTATTTTCTTTATTTGTTATAACTAAAAGC
>JALSLQ010000033.1 GCA_026988235.1 Sulfurimonas sp. | reverse complement strand
TGTTCCCCAAAAACCCCAGGAAATACTACAAGTATTATATGTACAATTCCCGTAATCATTAATAATTTTCCATGTATTCTTTTATGTTGAACTTTCATATTTTCTCCAAGTCTTTTTGTAAGCTAACTATTTATTCAACATCATTATATACACTTTAGCCTGAAATAGCACAATAACACACATTAAAAGCGTACTGTCATATTAGTGGGAATTCCCTGTTATACTATGCTTTGCTATGATTTATGAAATTAAATAAAGAAAATTGTTGCCCAAACTTAAGCGAATAATGTATGTTTAATACTGATATTTCCGTTATATGAACATACATGATAGTTAATTCCCATATATCAATAATAAACAACACAATGTAGCTTAAACTTTTTCAATATTGAGAGTTAAAGATAAAGAAGTATTATTCCAAAAATGAACTATAAAAATCTATATTGCATTTCAACACTCTTCAACTAAAATAACTTTGTTTCTACCCTTTTCTTTTGCCTTATACAAAGCTTCATCTGCTTTTTTATAAATAGTTTTTGTATCACAACGGCTTGGGTCTAGTAAAAAGCATACACCAATCGAAACTGTCACAAACTTTGAAACATTATTGTACAGATGTTCAATTTCAAGATTTTCCACTGCTTTACACATATTATTTATATTTTGCAATACTTCTTCTTTACTCAAAGCACTTGATAAAAATCCAAATTCTTCCCCTCCTAAACGAAAGAAAAATTCATTAGATCGTTGTGTAAGTTCTTCAATTTTTGCAGTAAGTTTTTTCAACACAATATCACCACCATCATGCCCATAATTATCATTATAAAGCTTAAAATGGTCTACATCCATTATGGCAAAGCAAAAACTCTCGTGTGCCCTTTTTGCCCTGTTTAATTCCCGTGGAAATACAGTATTAAAATAACGCCTATTATATATATGTGTTAATGCATCTTGCATTGAAAGTTCTTCAAACTTATGTCGAATTTTATACATATCTGTTATATCATTAAATGTAACCATCATATGTATTTCATTCTCTTCATAGATCTTTTTCGCATATAAAGAAAAATAATATTCTTGTCGCAAATAATCTATTTTGACTATTGGTTCTTTTGATTCTAACACATCGTATATCCATTTTCCCTCTCCACTCGTAATGGTATCATCATATTTTGATGTTGAGAAAAAGTGACATATACATTTATGTTCTTGCTTAAACTCTTCCAATGAAGCATATTCTTTGAAAAAAGTAAAAAATGCTTCATTTGCTTGCGTAATATTTTCGCCCGTTGTTATAATAATGATATTTGGATTTTTTTCATACAATGTTTTAAGATAAATTTCATTTTTTGCATGCTTTTGCTCAAGTTTTTTTCTTTTTCCTATCTCTTGATGTGTTCCTGAGAGTTCTAAAGCATTACCATCTTTATCGACTTTTGTGACAGCTCCTGAAGCTTGTATCCATATATAATGTCCGTTTACATGTAACATACGAAATTCAACAACATAGGGCTTTTTTTTCTCTATGGCTTTTTTAATAATTGGCATAATTCTTTTATAATCATCAGGATGCACTCTTGATTCCCAGTCACTTTGAGTATTTTTTACATCATTTCTCGCCAAACCAAGCATATTCAACCATCTCTCATCTGCTTCATGTCGCTGTGTTTGAATATTCCAATGCCAATAACCAAGCCCTGCACCTTCAAATGCCAAATCCAATTTTTTTGTCTGTTCTTTTACCTTTCCCTCAAGCGTATTACTCAAGCGTCTATACATTTCACTTTTTTTTGCCAAAAATCGTATAAGAAAGAGAAGTGTCAATGTAAAAATTGTAAATAAAAAACTTACCAATATAAACTTTACGCGTACACTATAGATTCGTTCAATATAAAAAGAAGCATCCATATCTATAGCTATGCCGTCATAAAAATATTTTAGTCTCTTTTTCTCTTGATCTATACTATAAATATACTCATTGTGTAATTCGTGTGATTTATTTTGCATCTCATTTGATAAGGTATAGTAAAAATCATTTTTTTTATATTTTCCCAACAAAGCATCCACAAGAAAAGTTGAATCAATTTTTACAAATTCATTGCTTTTTTTTATATAAAGATTTTTTAAATGCGAAGATAAATTACGAACATTGTTAATCTCATTGTAATGTTCTCTAGCTTCTTTCAACATGTCACTTGCATAGTTTTTTTGTGCATTTACAGCTATAGTATAGAAATAAACTTCCATTACCAACCATACAAATACTATAATAATCCCAATCATAAAAAATCTATTTTTTGAATCATTCATAATTACATGTTATATCACAAAGACTAAAACTTATATTAATAAAAAAATCTAATTTATACTTTTTTTAAAAAATCCAATATGCCTTGTATGATTTCTCTTGGACTCGGAGGGCATCCTTTTATGTGATGTGCTACTGGTAAATACTTATCTGCTGGTGCTTTTATAGCGTATGTTTTTTCAAATACACCTTCCATTGCAGGGCAATCACCAAGTGTAATAACCCATTTTGGTGCAGGAATTTGCTCATACGCTTCTAAAACATGCGGCTGCATATTAAATGTCATAAGACCACTCAGGAGCATTACATCGGCATGCCGTGGACTTGCCACAAAGTATATGCCTAAACGCTCTAAATCATAGTAAGGATTTGCAAGGGCATTGCATTCCGCTTCACAAGCATTACAACTCCCGCTGTCTACCATTCTTATAGCCAAACTCCCTGCAAATTTTTTATTGATTTTATCTTTTATCTCTTTTTGTATGGCTTTTATATCATCTTCAAACTCTGGGTTTTCTGTCAATATTCCAAGCTTGACGCGTTTATTCCAAAATTTCATCATAAATCATTTCCTGCATAACTTAAATCACAACTTTTATTTATAAGCGGAAAATCAGCAATAATATCACTACGCATCATTACATGTAACGCCTGCCAGTTTACAAAACTAGGGTCTCGCACAAAGAATCGCTCAATTACCCCATTTTTTATCTCAATTGCCATAAATAACTCACCGATTGAACTCTCCGTAAAACTATGATACTCTCCATCATGAAGCATCTCTAATTCTAATACACTTTCATCTTCTTCTAAAAAATTATGCATCATCGAAATAGAATTTTTCAACTCTTGTAAGCGGATTTTAAACCTTGCGCCAACATCACCACTCACTTCACTCGCCATCACAAAACCATGCTTGAAGTAAAATTTATTTATTCTTCTGTCTTGTGTTAGCCCTGAGGCACGCGCTACAACGCCAACAGTAGAATATTTAGCAGCTTTTTTTAGACTAAGAATTCCCGTTGTATCAAATCTATCCCAGAGCGATGGTATATCTATAATCCACTCTTGGAAAAATTCTACGCTGTGCAGCAATGCCTCTAACCACTCACTAAAGCTAACAGTATCTATAAATTTATTAGCAAAATCTATAGAACCAAACCCAAAACGATGTCCTGTGAGTTCTCTCATTTTGCGTCTTGCATCTTCGGCAAGTTTACTTCCCTTAGCAAGAGCAGCACCAAAACCTGCATCGTTAGGTATAAACCCTAAATCTGTCAAATGATGAACAGTTCTCTCAAGTTCCAGCAAAAGAGCATGCCGTTTTTGCAATGCCAATGGTAATTTTTGCCTTGTTGCCTGTAAAACAATATCTCGCCAGCAAATCTGATAGGCGATACTCTCATTTGCACTAATGCGTTCTATAATTGGTTTTGCTTCTTGAAGTGTTTTTCCCTCAAGCATCTTCTCAATCCCACGGTTTTTGTAAAAATGACGCACTTCGAGATGGAGCATATCTTCTCCTGCTTGAGAAAATTGAAAATGCCCAGGTTCAATTATACCTGCGTGAATAGGTCCAACAGCCACTTGAAAAACTCCATCACCATCAATTGCTTCATACTTATAAGGTAAATATTCCCCCTCCTCTAACTCTTTATCTGTAAAATCTTTTCTAAGAGGGTGAACACCTTTAGGGAAGCGTTCTTGATGTACCAAGGGGCGTTTATCAAAAGCATCTTTAATAATAATGCCAAAATCATCTTGCATCTTTCGCTCAAACCATATTGCAGCGGGATATTTCTTTGTCACTGTCTCGATGAGAGGATTTTCAAAAGGCACATACTCTTTTTGTATTTCATCTTCATAAACCGTTACTATTTCAAAACCTTTTTCTCTCTCTTTTGCATAACGGGCAATAAATCTCATCTATTTCTCCATTTTTTCAATAACACGAATAAGCTTTTTAGGATTTTTAATTCTGAGTTGTTTATGAATATTCATACGCCCAAAAACAACTTCTATATCACTTTTAGAGACATCAAACTCTTTTGCTAACCATTTCACCATATAATCAGTTGCGCGTCCACCCACAGGAGCAGCGGTTACACTGATTTTTAGCTCATTGCCCTTTGGTTTGCCTATGCTGTCTTTTTTTGCACTCGGAGTTCCTAAAATATTCAACACCAAAATATCTCCATCCCATGCATAAAAACTTTTCATATCTCTTGGATGGAAAGAGACTACTTTTTCCTCTTGTGCCAACTCTTGTACATTCATTCTTGCTTTTCTTTTTTTTGCCATTTTTGATCCTAGCTAATAGATTTTAAATATGTAAGCGTTGCAGGAAAAAGCAGTGTTACCAAAGAAATTGCAAAAACCACAAGTGCAAAAAGCTCACTTCCATATACAGTTTTTTCTTCCTCTTTTCCCTCATATTTCATAGCTTGATAAATAGCGACAAAACGGTAAAATATAATAGATAATAAAATGAGTAAGAAAAGAACTGCCCCTATCATAGCGAGCATATGGTTACTCTGTTTTGCATTACTAATCATCGCACCAAAACCATACAACTCACTAAAAAACATCGGACTAGGTGGCAAAGAAATAATGGCTAATAAAAAAAGAGACACTAAAAACCAAAAGAGTGTACCTTTTTTACCTTTATAGCCTCGCAGTGCCCCTGCTATTTTATACTTTCCATTGGATTCAAGAACACCAGTAGAGAGAAAAAGTGCAGGTTTTAAAAAGGCATGAGCACCAAAATGAAGCAGTGCCGCAAATGGCGCACCACTCACCCAAAACATCGTAATAAGTGCCATATGTTCAACACCTGAGAGGGAAAAGAGTCGCATAAAATCTTTTGCACGAAAGATGAGAAAAGCAACAATGAAAATCGTTAAAATAGTATAAACAAATACAAAAATAAACAGATGATCATAATTGACTTGCATAGCAATTTTAGAAAAGCGAAAAAATCCAATAATAATGGCTGATTCTAAAATACCGCTAAAGAGTGCTGCCACAGGGTAAAAAGAGGCTCTCTCAATATTTGCAAGCCAAAGGTTCATCGGGAAAAATCCCATCTTTACAAACATTCCAACCGTGGTAATCGCAAATCCCATTTCAAACAAAAAGGGAGAAGGAATCTCTTTAGCATGGGCTAAAAGCAGATCAAATTCCATCCCATTTTCACCTAAAATCGGCTTTGCACTTGCATACATCAAAATAATACCAAACAAGATGAGCGATACCGCAATAGCACCGACTATCATATAGTTCCAAGCCTCTTTATGAGCAGCTGGTGTGTAGTTTGTTTTGATCATATAAACAGTAGAAAGTGTTGCAAGCTCAAGCCCTATCCAGTAGACTCCCATATGGTTTGCTAGTATTGAAAAAATAAGCCCCACCCAGAAAATCGCAAAAAATCTATAAAATTTTCTATAAGCTTTTGGGGATACTTTTACATGTTTATCAAGTGTTAAAAGTGCCAAAGTCACCCCAATACCAACTATGGAAGAGACTAAAAGAACATAGGTATCAAGTTTGTCTGCTACGAGATAACTACTTAAAATATTGTATGGTTTTGGAAGCAAAAAGAGCTTCACAATAGGAACTAAGATAACAAAAGAGCTAAACGCAAGCAGATATTTACTTTTGTTGTTTTTAGAAAAACTTACAAGAAACATTATGATTGCAGGAAGCAACAAAAAAGAGAGCATCATACTTTCATCTCCTCTTTATGAAATAGTAGATTGATAACAACAATGGCCATCAACAAATCAAAAAATATACCAAGTTCTACAAGCATAGGCATACCATTGGTCGCGCTGATACCTAACAAAAAAAGTGAATTTTCCATACTTAAAAAACCGATGATTTTTGGAGCGACATTTTTATGCTCCATCATCAACAATAGCGAGAGAAAAAGTGATGAAATACTAATAGCAACATAATTTGCGTTTGTGTGTATCATATGTGTAATTGGCTCGGAGAGATAAAAAGTAAAAACTAAAATAGCAGGAACAAGCATAATCGCATACTGCACTTTTATTTCTGGTGTTATTTGACGCACAAAATGAAATTTTTGAGAAAGATTTTTAAGCACATACGGAATACCTATCCCTTTGACTATAATTGTAATAATCCCCGTAATTATCATGGCATTATCATCTATACTTTTTCCTATACTCAATGCGAGAGTTCCTAGCATAAGTGAATTAATTGAGTACCACAAAAGCAGTCTATAGAGTCGTGTCGTAAAGAGTGCAACAATCAAAGAAGCTAAAAAAAGTCCTATTAAAAAATCTGTCATCTATGCTCCTAATACATAAAATGTGATGAGAGATAAAAATGCAAACACTATGGCAAGACCCAATAAGTTTGGTATCTTAAACAAGCGTAATTTGGCAGTATTTACCTCTAAAAGAGCAACAGCAGTTGCAATAATAAAAAGTTTTACAATAAAAATTAAAATGGCAATCGGTGCTGAAAATTCAAGTCCAAAAGGCATAAACAGTGAGGCAAATAAAGAAGCAAAAATAATAAATTTTATAGACGCTGCTGATTCAATAATTGCCAAATAGACACCAGTGAGATCAAGTATCATCGCTTCATGCACCATGGTAAGTTCTAAATGTGTTTCAGGATTATCAACAGGAATGCGTCCATTTTCAGCAATAAGCAAAATAAAAAAGCTAATCCCTGCAAACAAAAAACTTGCCATATGCTCCTTTGGAAAATGCTCTGCTAAATTTACTCCAGCTTGCCCCACACCTAAATTTCCAGCCATCAAAGAGACAGAAAATATAGTCAAAACCATAGCAGGCTCAACAAGTGCCGAGATGAAGGCTTCTCTACTGCTGCCCATGCCACCAAAAGCACTCGCACTGTCAAGTCCGAGTAGCATCAAGAAAAATGTAGAGAGTGAGATAAGCCCTGTAATGGTAAAAGCATCCACAAAACTTACATAATAACTTCCCACAACGATTGGAGGCAAAAAGAACATTGTTACAATCAAAGGTGAAAGAACCAAAAAAGGTGCATAGCTTGTAATGGCGCTTGTCTCTTTTGAGATAATGGTCTCTTTATGCATCAGTTTTGCAAAATTTCTATACCCTTGAAATATAGATATGGGTCTTTTAAAAAGTAAAACCATCTTCGTGGCTTTTATATAAGAGAGTAAAATAGGGGCTAGAAGCACTAATAAAACTATACTTAACAGATACAAAATCATTTTCTATCTCCAATTATTAATATTTTCACAGAAATCATCATGACAATAAATTCTAAAACAAAAGTTGCCCAAGAAAACTCGTTTGAAAAAACTCGATAGCTAAAAAGCACTATAAGCATAATGTTAAATATCATTGCAGAGTAGCGTGTCTGCTCAAAATGAGCCAAACGATAGACCCAATAACTCATAAAATTAACTGCTTTTGCCACACTCCGGTAAAAGACCTTTTCAAAAAGTGGCTTCACATGTACCTCATAGGAAGAGGAGCTAAATTTTGTCTCATGCCCTGCAATTGTCTGTTTTTCAAAGTGTTCATCTGGTTTATAAAGCCAATTAAAAAAACGGCGAATCGGCCCTGCAAATCCTGTAGCGGTGTACTGCGTTTTTGCTGATGTTTTATAGCCACATGCCCACGCATTATGCACTCTGGTTTTGACACCAAAAACTTTATAAGCAAACATCATAAGTGCTGTCACTCCAAGCAAAGAGATAAAAAGAATAAGCGGTGATACGATACCACCATTTATACCAACACTATGCATATTCCAAATGCCATTTGGAAAGATTTGCCCATACACAGAGTTGCGACCCAAGCCAACAAGAACTTTATCAAACCATTCTATATAAAATGGAGTAAAGAGCATCAAAGAAAGCACAACAAATGCCATTAAAACCATGCCACTTTTCATCCAAAAATTAACTTCATGAGCATGTTTTGCATTAGTGCTACGATGCAAGCCCAAAAAAGTAATACCATAGGCTTTTACAAAACAGGCAATCGCCAAACCACCAGTCATGGCAAGTGCAAAAATTGCAAAAGGAATGGCAAGTTTTAATGAGATATTGTCAATATGACTAGAACTGAGCATTGATTGAAAAATCATCCACTCGCTTAAAAAACCATTACTTGGAGGCAAAGCAGAGATAGAAATAGCAGCGATTAAAAAAGCAAGTGCCGTAATAGGCATCACTTTTATAAGTCCGCCATATTTTTCCATATTTTTCGTATGGGTCTGATGTAAAACTGCTCCTGCACTCATAAATAACAGCGATTTAAAACTCATATGATTAAAGGTATGAAAAAGTGCTGCTATAAAAGCAAAAGTGCTTAAAGTATACAACCCTAGAGTGTCAAAAATCATTCCCATCCCAAAACCAATAAGAATAATTCCAATATTTTCAATGGAGTGATTCGCTAGCAATGCTTTAATGTCATGTTCGCTTAGCGCATATAAAACACCTATAAGAGAAGAGAGTGCTCCTAGAGTAAGTATAGTTATACCCCATTCAAGTGGCCAAGGGTAGAGTACATCAAATAAAAATCGAAACATACCATAGATGGCAACTTTAAGCATCACACCACTCATAAGTGCTGAAACAGGACTTGGTGCTGCTGGATGTGCATACGGTAACCATACATGTAACGGTACCGCGCCTGCTTTACTTAAAAATCCTAAGAGTAAAAAGAAAAAAAGAAGCGTAGGATAGGCAAAATGAGAAGCGATCAGTTTCATACTTGCAAAATCTATGTCAAGGTTTCCATCGGTGATGATAAGAAAAAAGAGAAGCAAAAAGACAAATCCAAAATGTGTCATAATAAAATAAAATCGTGCAGCTTCTATTGTACTCTTTTCTTTAGCTTCTGTTAAAATCAACTGCCATGAGGTCAAACTCATCAACTCCCAAAAAAAGAGAAAAACTAAAGCATTCGCACTTACGACTACACCAATCATAGAAAAAATAAAAGCAAAATAGTGGAGTTGATAGTGTGTTTTCCTTTGGATATGAGGAAGGTATCCCGTAGAGTAAAAAATATTAGGAATAGCCCCAAATAAAATAAGTGCCACAAAAACTAATGAGAGTGTATCAAATATAAACATAATTATTTTTTATCTCCTATCACTAAAATTTTAATGGACATAATCATAAGTGCTGATTCTATGAGCAAGCCTTCCCAATTTACATCATGCGTTAAAATTCTATAAGAGAAAAGGACAAAGAGCAAAAGGTTGAAAATCATAGCAGGATATCGCGTTTGCTCAAAATGCCCCAAGCGATAGACCCAATAGCTTATGATATTTGCTATTTTTTTACTTCCTTCATAGATTGTAATCTCAAAAAGTGGTTTAATTTTAACGCTATAACTCGCATCAGAAAATTTTGTTTCATGCCCTGCTAAATTTTTCTTGAGTATATGCTCTTGTGGTTTATAAAGCCAGTTGAAAAATCGTCGCATCACACCAGAAAAACCTGTTGCCGTGTACTGTGTTTTTGCAGAAGTTTTATATCCACAAGCCCAAGCGTGATAGTATCTAGTTTTAACATTAAAAACTTTATAGGCAAACAAAAGAAGTGAAGTTACAAATATAAGTGCAAAAAACAGAATTAAAGGTGAGACAACACCACCATGAACACCTACTGAGTGCATATGCAAAATGCCTTGAGGAAATATCTTTGCATACACAGAGGGCATACCCATATCAACAAGCATAGTATCAAAAAAGTGTAAATAATTTGGAGCAAAAAGCATCAATGAAGCGATATAAAAAGCCATCAAAATCATACCACTTTTCATAAGAAAATTGACCTCATGCGCATGTTTTGCATTGGTGCTACGATGCAGACCTAAAAATGTGATACCATAAGCCTTAACAAAGGTTGCTATTGCCAAACCACCCGTCATAGCAAGGGCAAACATAGCAAAAGGAATGGCAAGTTTTAGCGTCATATCATCTGTAATATTGCTTGAACTCAGCATTGACTGAAAAATCATCCATTCACTCAAAAATCCATTGGTCGGAGGCAAGGCAGTAATGCTCATAGCCGCAAACAAAAATGTAAACGCAGTAATAGGCATAGATTTAATAAGTCCACCAAATTTTTCTATATTTTTTGTATGTGTTTGATGTAAAACACTCCCAGCTCCCATAAAAAGTAGAGATTTGAATCCCATATGGTTAAAAATATGAAAAACTGCTGCAATAAAAGCAAAAGTGCTTAAAATCTGCAAACCCAAACTATCAAATATCATTCCCATTGCAAAAGCAATCAAGATTATTCCTATATTTTCAATAGAAGAGTTTGCTAAAAGTGCCTTAATATCATGCTCACCCATCGCATATAAGATACCTACTAAGGAGGTAACTGAACCAATAATCAAAAGAAAAGTCCCCCACTCTAGTGGCCAAGGATAAAGCACATCAAATAAAAATCGAAACATACCATAGATGGCAACTTTAAGCATCACGCCACTCATAAGTGCTGAAACAGGGCTAGGTGCCGCTGGATGGGCATAAGGCAACCATACATGTAAGGGTACGGCACCTGCTTTACTTAAAAAACCTAAGAGTAAAAAGAAAAAGAGTATAGTAGGATAGGCAAAAGATGTAGCGATACCTTTCATTTGAGAAAAGCTTATGTCAAGGTCACCATTGGTTACAATCAAAAAGAAAAGCAATAAAAATATAAATCCAAAATGGGTCATAAAGAAGTAAAATCGTGCTGCTAGGAGCGTCTCTTTTTCTTTTGGCTCTGTTAAGATGAGTTGCCAAGAACTCAAACTCATCAGCTCCCAAAAAAAGAGAAAAACCAAAGCATTTGCACTCACAACCACGCCAAGCATAGACAATATAAATGTAAAATAATGTACTACATAGTAAGACTTTCTCTCAATATGTGGCAAATAACCTACTGAATAAAAAAGATTTGGTATTGTGCCAAGCAAAATAAGTGCAACAAAAATAAGCGAGAGTGTATCAAACTGAAACATTTTTTTAAACAACTCCAGAAAAAAATTTCTAATGGAGGGCTGTTGTGCAAGAAAGGCAGTCCTGAATTATTTGATGAAATTATACTTTAAAAATGTTTAATTTTTGTTTATAAGTTTTCAAATACATCACAAACACTACACACAGAAATGCTATACTTTGCTAAATCAAAAAAACAGAGGGATAGTTTATGAAAACAGTGATACTCAGTATTTTTTTACTTTGCACTGGAGCACAAGCAATAAGTTTAACTGAAATTATTGGCGCTTCTTTGGCAAAAAATCCATCACTAGAGTCTATTAATGAAAGAATTCAAGCAAATAAATACAACATAAAAGTTTCAAACCAATTTGAAAATCCTCAACTACTCATAAGCAAAAATACTTTGGATTCTTCACAAGCGATGAGTCAATCAGTTGTAACGCTTAAACAAAAAATTCCTTTTTACAACAAACGAAATACAAATAAGAAAATAGCAGAGGCAGAAGATGCCCTGCTCAGTGAAAAATTACATGCCGCAAAAACCAAACTTGTTGAGAAAATAAAGAATGAAGCCTATATTATTTGGAAACTGGGCGAGTTATATAGAATTATTGATGATTATGTCACACTCACAAAACAGAACATTGATTTGTATGAATCTTACACAAGTATTGATGAAAACCGACATATGGGCATAATGAAAGCAGAACTCTCCCTCTCAGACCTGCAAATTCAAAAAAGTGTTTTACGGGAAAAAATCAGTGCTGCGTATGCTCGACTCTCTTACTTGGCAGCATTTAAAGTACGCCATTTGGATATAGCCTTAGATATAGGGAAAAAACCAAATCTTTTGCATCTTCAAAACTCTTTGAATAACAATCCTGATATAAGAATAAAAGACAAAGAACTCCTAAAGCAAAATGCAAAAGTAAAAATGGCAGACCTCAACAACTACCCCGACATTAACCTCATTGCAGGATATGCCATGAGAGAAAACTTTGACAATTATTTTAATGTTGGTGTCGGTTTAAGTTTGCCTATATATGGCACAGAGGACTACAAAGAAGAAGAAGCACGCTCTGTGCTTTTGTCTATTGCTAGTAAAAAAGCAGATACTCAAATAGCTGTCAATGCCACATTAGAATCTTATTATGCACAAATGCTCTCTTCTTATGAAATCTATCATATCATTCAAGATGAAGCACTGCCTCAGGTAGCCCATATGTTTGAACTTTCAAGTTCATCTATATCTATCGGTGCAGATTTATTCAAATACATCGATGTCTTGTTTCAAAAACTTGATTTGGAACAAAAAAGCATTAAAGCAGTCGCAAATTACAATCTGGCACAAGCCAAAATAGCACAACTTAAAGGAGAAATACAGTGAAAAAATTAAAATTACTACTACTTTTTTTACCCTTAGTGGTTTTAGCCAAAGGGGCTTCAGTAGAACAGCTTTTTTCGGTACAGACCGTAAAAGTACAAAAAGTAAAAACAAGCCACAGTAAAAAAAACTACGGTTTCATTAAAGCAGATGAGGCAAAAGTCTATGAAGTTAGCCCTCGTTTTGGAGGTTTTGTTGAAAAACTCTATGCCGACAAAATCTACAAATATGTAAAAAAAGGCGAGCCTTTAGCCGTCGTTTATTCTCCTGAAGTGTACAAAGCAAAAGAGGACTATGTCAACTCGTACAATTATACAAGGAACAGACCAAACAAAGGCATGCTCAAAAGTGCAAAACTAAAACTCTCTTTGCTTGAGGTTGCACCCAATGAAATTGCCCAGATTGTAAAAAAAAGAAAAGTATCACAAAATACAACTATTTATGCACCTCAAAGCGGTTACATTTTTATGAAAAACATCAATGAAGGTTCGGCATTTAATGCAAAAACAAATCTTTTTGAAATCGTCAATCTTGATGATGTCTGGGTGGAAGTACAAGTATTTGAAGATGATGTGAAATGGCTTAAACATACCAATGATTTTCGCGTCAGTTTTAAAACAACTGACAAAATATACGAAACACATGCCAAGTTTCTCTACCCAGAACTTAACCCAAAAGAAGCAACACTGACGCTCAGACTTACGCTCAATAACAAAGACCATACACTTTTTCCAGGGATGTATGCAAATGTCATTTCCAAAGACAAAGCACGAGAATATCTCACACTACCACAAAGTGCGGTTATCCTAAAAAATGGCAAGTATTATGTTTTTGTCGTTGGAGAGTTTGAGGGAGAATACGAACCAAAAGAGATACATGTAAAACCGCTAAACAACGAAACATACATTATACTAAGCGGAATAAATGCCGGCGATGAAGTCGTAAACAATTCCCTCTTCATGATGGATAGTGATGCACAAATAAACGGGCTCTATTAAGAGACCGTTGACTTCTTTTATTTACATATCTTTCAAGCCATAAAGCCCGCACTAAAGTACGGGTTCCAAAACATAATTTCGTGATTTTATTCTTTTTCGCTACACTTCCAAAACTAAAAACCAAATCACTATACTATATATATAGGAAAACTATTTGAACTTAATAATCGTCGAATCACCCGCAAAAGCCCGTACTATCAAGAACTTTTTAGGCAAAGGCTATGATGTCATCGCTTCAAAAGGACACATACGAGATCTGCCAAAATCCCGTTTTGGCATTACTCTTGATGAAGAAACGCATGAGCTTGTTCCCAAATACTCAGTAGCAAAAGAAAATGCCGCAACCGTTAAAGAGATAAAAGAAAAAGCCAAAAAAGCTGACATTATTTACATCGCGACCGATGAGGATCGTGAGGGAGAAGCGATAGGCTGGCACATTGCCCATGCTATTAAAAAAGACCCTGAAACATTGCCTCGCATAGTATTTCACGAGATTACAAAAACGGCAATTAAACATGCCCTTGATAATGCCAGAAAAATTGATATGGACATGGTAAATGCTCAACAAGCCCGTCGTCTGCTTGACCGCATAGTCGGCTATAAGCTCTCGCCTCTGCTTGCTTCAAAAATTCAAAAAGGGCTTAGTGGCGGACGCGTGCAAAGTTCAACACTCAAACTTGTAGTAGACAGAGAACGCGAAATCAAAGCCTTTGTTCCGCAAGAGTATTGGACTATTGACACACTTTTTAAGCCAAATATTGAAGCCAATCTTATAAAACATAAAGAGCAAAAAATTTCCAAACTCTCTATAGAAAATAAAGAACAAGCAGAGGCGATTACGCAAAGTGTCAAAAATGATGACTTCAAAATTGCTAAAATTGAGACAAAACAGAGAAAAAGCGCAACACCACCGCCTTTTATGACCTCAACGCTCCAGCAAACTGCCTCAAGCAAACTTGGGTTTACTCCAAAGAGAACAATGATGATAGCCCAAACACTCTATGAAGGTGTAAAAACCCCTGACGGCACTTCGGGTGTCATTACCTATATGAGAACAGATTCACTCAACTTAGCACAAGAAGCAATCGGAGCAGTTCGAGGCATCATTGAAAACCGTTATGGCAAAAAATACCTACCAAAAGCACCAAAGGTTTATACGAAAAAATCAAAAGGCGCACAGGAGGCTCACGAAGCTATCCGCCCGACTATGTTACAGTTTACACCCGAAGTGGCACAAAAGTTTTTAAAAGCCGATGAGATTAAACTTTATCGCCTAATTTATGAGCGTTTTATGGCATGTCAGATGGAAGATGCACTTTTTGAGCAACAAAGCATCATTTTTAAAGGCAATGAAAACGAATACCGTGCAAGTGGACGAAAACTCATTTTTGACGGTTTTTATGCTGTAACAGGTGCAGAAGACAAAGACAAACTTCTTCCGACACTCAAAGAGGGAGACAAAGCAGAGATTCAAAATGTAAAACCCGAACAACACTTTACAGAGCCACCATCTCGTTACTCAGAAGCAAGCCTCATTAAAAAGCTTGAATCTGAGGGCGTTGGTCGTCCATCTACCTATGCACCGACAATTGCCACACTCTCTAGCCGTACATATGTAACCATAGAGAAAAAGCAAATTATTCCGACTGAAATTGCTTTTACTGTCACAGAGATTTTAGAAAAGAACTTTTCAAACATTGTAGATATTAACTTCACCGCAGAGATGGAAGAAGAACTTGATGAAGTAGCAGAAGGAAAAGTTGACTGGCAAAAACTGCTTCTTGAATTTTATGAAAAATTTATGAAACAAATCGAAGAGGGTAAAGAAAACATTGTCTCGCTCAAACTTGCAAAACCACTTGGACGCACCTGTCCTAAATGTGGTGAGCATGAACTTTTACTCAGAAGTGGACGCTTTGGAAACTTCATCGCATGTTCCGGTTTTCCTAAATGTAAATACACCCAACAGTGTGACGAAGAGGGTAATCCGCAAGAGAAAAAAGAGACGGCTGCTGATGAAAAATGTGACAAATGTGGTGCAGATATGATCATTAAAAATGGTCGCAATGGAGAATTTTTAGCATGTTCAAACTATCCTGATTGTAAAAATACAAAAAGCATTAATGTTGAAGAAAAAGTCAGCGAAACACCTTGTCCTGACTGTGGCGGCAAAATCAGCCTCAAAAATTCACGCCGTGGACCTTTTTGGGGATGTGAGAACTATCCTGATTGTAAATTTATCTCAAAATTTGAACCGACAACGATTAAATGTAAAGAAAAAGGGTGTAGTGGAGTTTTGGCACCTCGTACCTACAGGAACAAAGAAGTGTATGAGTGTGTGAAATGTAAAGCGCGTACACCTCGTGAAGAGATAGATGAAGCTTAAAAGCCATTCTCAGCCTTCAAAGACACAAAGCCGGCACTAAAGTGCGGGCTCCGAGATGTCAAGGAACCCATCCTTTAGGGTGGGCTGAGAATGGCAGGAAATAATAACAGCCGGCACTAAAGTACCGGTTCCGAGGACAACGCATAAGGAAAACAATGAAAATAGGCATACTCTCCGATACCCATAAAAAAATAAAGAAAGCAAAAGTTACGCTTGATTTTTTGATACAAAACGGTGCTGAGTTTATTATACATGCCGGAGATATTGTTGAAAAAGAGATACTTGACCTGCTCCAAGAGAGCGGGAAAAAATATATAGCCGTTTATGGAAATAATGATGCCCATTTGCTTGAGTATCACAACAACTATCATTTAGTACAAGAGCCTTACTATTTTAAACTTGCAAATACTAAATTTAAACTGATGCACCTACCTTTTTATATGAACAGTGATGCCGAAGTCATCATCTTTGGGCATACACATACATTTGAAGTAGAGTTTACACAGGGGACACTTTTTGTAAACCCCGGTGAAGTATGTGCGAGAAAAAAAGATATTTCTGAATGTGCCATGCTTGAAGTATTAGAAGATAAATTTATAGTAAAATACTATACACGAAAGAAAAATCAAGAGCAGTATATGCTCACAAAAACTTTTTCTTATGAAAGGCAAAAACAGTGAGTGAGAAAATATTTTTATGTTGTATTTGTAATATTAATAGCGGTACATGTAAAGAGGACTGCAAATTTTGTTCACAAAGCGTACGCTACAAGGCAGATATAGAGCGTTATAAACAAAAACCAATGGAGCAAATTATTCAAGAAGCCGTGCAGGCAAAAGACAATGGTGCACTCGGATTTTGTTTGGTGACGGCAGACAAAGGGCTTAATGACAAAACCTTAAAGTTTGTTTGCAATGTTGCACAAGAGGTGCAAAAAATAGCGCCTGAGTTGCGTTTAATTGCATGCAACGGTACGGCTAGTATTGAGCAGTTACTTGTCTTAAAAGAAGCGGGCATCAAAGCCTATAATCATAACCTTGAAACAAGTGAGGCCTTTTACCCTCAAATTTGCACCACTCACCCTTGGAGTGAGCGTTACGAGACTTGCCAAAATGTCAATAAAGCCGGTTTGATACTTATAAGCGGTGGTATTTTCGGGTTGGGCGAATCGCAAGAAGACAGAATTGCCATGCTCGCTTCACTCAAATCACTCAATCCAACTTCCGTACCTATTAATTTTTATCATCATAACGAGGCACTAGAACTTGAACCGAATCCTTTAACGACAGATGAGGCACTTGCACTTATACGCCTTACAAGAAAAACACTCAATGAAGCGGACAGAATAATGGTTGCAGGTGGTCGTGAACTAATGTTTAAAGAGAGGCAGGCAGAAATTTTTGAAAATGGAGCAAACTCCATCGTCATTGGGAACTATCTGACAACAAAAGGGCGGTTAATGAGTCAAGATCTTGAGATGCTACGCTCCCTTGGTCTTGATGTAGCTAAAAAAATTAATGATTTCTCGGAACCGGTACTTTCTAT
>JALSLQ010000032.1 GCA_026988235.1 Sulfurimonas sp. | reverse complement strand
TTGTATAAGTTATTTGACATTGTGAATTATAAATGCTAATATTGTAAAACAATTTATACAAAATAAGGGATTTTACAGTGATAAAGCTTTTTATAAAAGAGAAATATATAGCCTCATTTATACAAGATAAAAACAGCTATCTTATAGACTACAAAGATTTTGATATAAAAAATTCCATAACACTTTCACTTCCAAATACAAAACGATTCTATACATACGAGCATAGGTTTCCTCCTTATTTTGAAACATTTTTACCTGAAGGGTACCTTTATGAAGTGTTTAAAAATCTTTTAACAAAAGAATATGGATATATTGATGATTATCTTATCTTTTCAAAATTGGCACCAAATATAGATGCAAGAGTATCTTTTGAAAGTGATTATACGCGGTTGGATTTCTCTTTTTTAGATATTGATACCGTTTTAGAGAATGATTCTAGTGATACATTTTCTAAATTGCTTGAGATATTTTTAAATAAAAATGCTATTAGCGGAGTCCAACCAAAAACTGTTGCGCTTTTAAAAAACAAAGAGACAGTGCATTTCAAAGAGTATATTATAAAAACATGGGGAGATGAATTTCCAAATTTGGCTGAAAATGAATATTTTTGTTTGCAAGCTTGTAAAAAAGTAGGCATACAAATTCCAAATATTCAACTCTCAAAAAACAAAAAGTTTTTAGTGGTGGAAAATTTTATATTTCAAGAGGATGAAATTTTTGGTTTTGAGGAGATTTTATCTTTGATGGATAAAAACAAAACACAAAAATACAGTGGCAGTTATGAACAGGTTGCAAAAATAATTTATCAATTTACTACAAACAAACAAGAATCTCTGCGAGAGTATTTTAAAATTGTAGTGATGAATTATCTGCTGAAAAATGGTGATGCCCATCTGAAAAATTTTGGTCTTCTTTTTAGCGATGATTTTTCAATGATACGATTAAGCCCAGCATATGATATTGTCAATACCACTGCTTATATTTTCAAAGATAAACCGGCACTAACTCTTGGTGGTAAAAAAATCTGGTGGAGTAAAGAGAACTTAGTAGATTTTGGTGTCAAAAACTGCTTGCTTACAAAAAAAGAGGCTTTGGAAATTTATAAAATGTGCTGCAGTGCTATAGAAGAGACGATAACAGATATAACACACTATATAAAAGAAAACCCAGAATTTAAAATGATTGGTAAGAGAATGTGTGAGAGTTTTAAGATATCTATGCAAGATAAAACCATAAAGGAGTTACCGCTTGAACTTACTCGAACTTGGAAATAAAGTAAAAGAGCTTAGAAAAGAAAAAGGTATAACGCAAGAAGAGCTTGCAAAACAAACGAAAATAAGCCGTGCAACACTCTCTAAACTTGAAAATGGCAATATCGCACAAGTCTCTATTGTGACATTGAGTGCAATATTGAACCGTTTAGGTTATGAACTTGATATAAAACCTTCAAATCCTTTTAGCCTTTGATTCCTAAGTTAATGTAATTTAATCTGCGTGAGCGTGATGCACTTCAATAAGACTTACAATGCTTTCTTGAAGAACATATACATTTGTATAACCAATCATTTCTAAGTAACCCATAACACGATTTGCAAACCATGCTTTGAGACATGCCACAACGATAGGTGCGTTTTTGTCTTCAGGTAAAACATCTAAATACTCTGAAAATTCTGGGTATGGAGTATAAAAAGCATTCATAATTCCAGCTTCTTGAGCATTTTCACCTTCAACTTTTGCCGGTGGACGCACATCAAGAAGCACTGCTCCTACATCCATTAAAAGCTCACGAGTTTTATGTAAATCTACTAAACCTAAATTCTCTTTTTTTATATCATTTGCAAGAATTGCAGCTAAATTTTCTTTTGTCATTTTTAACTCCTTAAATAATTATTTTCCATAATTATAGTACAAATTTTATTTATTAATTTAATAAGCTTATAATTTTTATATATTTGACTTATGAACATATGCCCGCTATAATTCGCAGATGAAAAAGAATTTAATAGTAACAGTTTCTCTTGCACATTTAGTGCAAGATACTTACTCCGCGTTTTTAGCACCTATTTTACCTTTGCTTATTGAAAAGCTTGGTTTATCACTTGTAATGAGTGCATTTTTAGATATTGCACGCAAGCTTCCTTCATTACTTAACCCTTATTTTGGACTTTTGGCTGAGAGAAGAGATGCTCGTTATTTTGTGATACTCTCTCCCTCTTTGAGTGCTTTTAGTATGTCTTTGTTAGGTGTGGCAGATAATTATGTCATTTTAATTTTTCTTCTTGTTTTGGCTGGCATCAGTTCAACGCTCTTTCATATACCCTCGCCAGGAATGATAAAAGCATCAGCAGGTGATAAGCTCGGTCGTGGTATGAGCTTTTATATGGTTGGTGGGGAAATGGCAAGAACAGTTGGACCCTTGCTCATTACTGGTGGCATTTCTTTATGGGGCTTAGAAGGAACATGGCGACTTATGCCTTTTGGTTTTGTGGCATCACTCATTTTATACTATAAACTCAAAGACTTTCAATTTACGCAAACAAGCTTTACAAAAAAGAGAGAAAAAGGCGACAGCTGGCGTGAGCTTAAAAAGTTCATTCCTCTTTTGGGTGTGATGAGTGGATTTATGTTTTTTCAATCAGCTATGAAGATGGCAGTCACACTCTACCTTGTAGTCTATCTCACCGGACACGGATTTTCATTGTGGTATGCAAGTGCTGCATTATCA
Source organism: Sulfurimonas sp. (assembly GCA_026988235.1). GTDB lineage: Bacteria > Campylobacterota > Campylobacteria > Campylobacterales > Sulfurimonadaceae > Sulfurimonas. Next base: position 73 of record JALSLQ010000032.1, on the reverse strand, counting down.
GTTTTACAATTTTTTGGGGTTGTTGGAACTTTTCTTTCAGGTAATCTCTCAGATAAATTTGGCAGGCAAAGAA
>JALSLQ010000031.1 GCA_026988235.1 Sulfurimonas sp. | reverse complement strand
TATTATGTTTCTTAATGCAACTTTATCCATAAAAAACCCCTAAATCTTCTAAAAAGTTTTGAAGTTTATCAAAATATTACTTATATAAGATAAAATCATATAAAAGAGAGGAAAAAAATATGTCAAAAATATCAAGAAGAAACTTTCTAAAAAGCGCTGTAGCAGTCAGTGCAATGCCTTTACTAGTAAATGCAAAAAAAAATAAAAAAGAGACATTACGCTTTATACATGTAACAGATTCACACATGGATTTAAGCAACAATGAAAGTGTTGAAGCGATGCAATTGATGGCTGAATTTATTAACAATAACTATAAAAATTTAGACTTTGTTCTTTTTGGCGGTGATAATTTTAACAACAACGCACCCAAAGACAGCGATGCACGCAAATTTAAAGAAATTGCGGACACACTTTACTGCCCATACTATTCAGTCAGAGGCAACAAAGAAGCTTTTCCAAAAGGTGACAAACACATCAATCTCCAAGAATTCAAAAACATGTTTTGTAGTTCCAAAGCCTTACATGTAAAAGGAAAAGACTGGCTTTTACAGGCAAAAGGCTACAATATTTTAGGACTTGACAGCTGTATAGAAAATCATAACAACGGTGCGTATACAGAAGAGACTTTATCATTTACCGAAAATATTTTACAGAAGAATAAACCGACCGTTATTTTAAATCATCATCCGTATACAAATTACTGGGGCGGGACTGAAGAAAAAGACATCCATAAATATGTACTCAACAACACCAAAGAGGTGCAAAAAAGACTCTTTAAATACAAAAATCTTCTTTTGACACTCTCCGGACACAAGCATATTGACTCCGTCAAAGAGATCCAAGGAACCAAAGTTATCGTCACGCGCGGTTTCATTCGTCCGCTTGATTTAGATATGTACCCGATGCGTTATGTAGAATTAAATGGCAACAATATCAATGAAAAACTTATATATACTTCTTAAAGTAATTTTCTGGAACCGGTACTTTAGTGCCGGCTATTTCAACTTTCATTCCACTCTCAGCCTGAGTTCTAAAAAATGCCATTTACTTAACTTAGCTAAAATGTTTCTATGCAAATAACTATCAATGATTACAACTTACAAAACTTAGAAACATTTACCCAAATACTCAAAAAAGATGCAAGTACACTCATTAACGAAGCCCTTGAGTTCTACTTTCAAGAACAGCAAAAAAAACTTTTACAAAAAAATATAGCAGATGAAAATGCACTTACAAATCTCGACTATGACGAATTTTGGGAAGGTGTAGAGATTGAATAAGGAACATTTTATGAAAAAAATTGGAATAATTACTGGCATAATAGCCCTGAGTTTACTTTTTTCAGGTTTTTGGTCAGGAAACACCAACGCCGAAAAAAAACAAGAACGCATTAAAGAGAGTAAAGCTACACTGAAACTTTTGTACAAACATGCGCCCAAAGCAAAAAAAATGCTTGCAAAATCTTACGGCTATGCCACATTTAGCAGTGGCGGTGTCAATCTCATCTTTTTCTCAGCCGAGGGTGGTAGCGGTTTGGCACATGGCAACAAAACAGGCAAAAATATTTATATGAATATGGCTTCAGCAGGAGTTGGCTTAGGACTCGGCGTAAAAGATTTTCGCATTATATTTTTGTTTGAAAACAAAAAAGTATTTGATACTTTCATAAACAAAGGCTGGGAAGCTAACGCACAAGCAGATGCGGCGGCAAAAGCAGGCAAGAACGGTGGAGCCGTAAATGCCTCCATCACGGTTGCACCGGGGATAAGAATATATAAACTCACAAAAAACGGTTTGGCACTGCAAGCAACTATTCAAGGAACAAAATACTGGAAAGACGGTGATTTAAATTAAAACTACAAAAAAAGATTACATAATGCAAACATACAACATACTAACAAACAATTTAGATTCTTTGTCAGAGGGCAAAGCCGACTTTTTACTTGCTGCGAGTGTGACAAAAACTTGTGAAATACAAGGGATTACCCAAGCCGGAATTCCCGGAATGATTCCGCTTACGCCTACACTTGATGCAGAATTTATCACAAATGAAAAAGTTTTTTCACTTGGAGAGCTTGCTGAGACACCTACGGGGGTGCCGACACCGGCACTCATCACTCGTGCTGTGCATAATATAGCACCCTTTAGCAGCATAGAAATTTTAGATTTGGGACTGACGGCAGAACCGCAAAACTGCCATATCCATCATTTTGGCATTACTCCGTCTGAATCTATAAGTAGCGGCGCAGGTATTGACGCCAAAGAGATATTTGCAAAAGGTATGGAGTTTGGAAAATCGTATGAGCTTAAAGGCAACTATCTTATTTTAGGAGAAAGTACACCCGCGGGAACAACTACGGCAACTGCTTCCATCTTAGCACTCGAATATGATTGTGCAAATGATTTTTCCTCTAGTTTCTTACATGTACCTAATGATGTTAAAACACAGACAATCAACAAAGCACTAAGCCTCATCAATGAAGAGATGACAAATTTTGAAAAACTTGGCATCGTCAGTGATAATATGCTTCTTTTTTGTGCAGGATTTCTCCTCGAAGCCTCCAAGCGGTTTCAAGTGGTTTTAGCAGGCGGAACACAAATGGCAGCCTGTTTGTTAATCGCCGATAAACTTAGAGAAGATGTTTTAATGCGAGTAAAACATGACAACATTGTTTTGGCAACAACACAATGGGTCACAGAGGACAAAAACTCCAATATTTCTCATATCTTAGAGCAATTAAGCTATAAACCGCATGCCATTTATACAACATTTAGTTTTTCAAATACACAAATACCTATACTTAAAAAATATGATGAGGGCGAGGCTAAAGAGGGCGTAGGAGCAGGCGCTTCCTTAGCGTATACAAATAGTTTAAAAATTACAAATAAAGAACTTTTAGAACAAATAGAGTACCTAATATATACAATGTAACATTCCAAAGACATTATTTAGTTATAATAATTTAAAATTTTATAAGTAGTAAGGTATTTTTATGTTAACTTCAGTCAAATCAAAAGTTATTCTTTCCATTGTAGCCCTGAGTATACTTGGGCTTATTGGAATGTCTTATTATCTCTCTTCAACATTGCATAGTCTCTCAGATACTACGGCAAAAAAATCTTTAAAGATGCTGAGTGAGTCAATCTTTCAGACAATGACGACAAGTATGATGATGGGTGATCCAGAAGTTGTGCAAAGTGCATTTAAAAGTGCCAAAGGAATTGATGGAATAAATGATTTAAAAATTGCAAAATCAAAAGCCGTTTTAAAAGTCTATGCACCGAATGAAAAATACACGACAGACTCTCTTCTTCAAGATGTTTTACAAAACAAAAAGACAAAAATCGTTGAAATACATAATAATGGACATCATGTTATTCGGATGATAAGACCGATGATTGCAGAAAAGCGATGTCTGCAGTGCCACTACAATGCACAAGTCGGCTATGCTTTAGGTGCTATGGATTTAACCATATCTTTAGATAAAAATGATGCAGCAATCAGTGCAACCAATAGAACACTTATTATCTCTTTAATTGTCGGTGGTATTGTCTTTGGTATACTGGCTGCAATATTTTTCGGTCGTGAAATTTTTAAACCACTTTGCAATTTAAAAGAGAGAATTGCTGACCTTGTCAGCGGTGATAAAGACTTGACTAAACGACTCGCACACAAAAAAGGGAATGAATTTGGAGAAACCGCCAATGAAGTTAACCATTTTATAGAGATGATTCAATCAACCATAAATGAAGTCAAATCATTAGGGGAACAAAACAATGAAATTGCTTCTGAAATTGAACGGGCATCCCATGTTATACGAGAAGGGGTACAACAAGAAAGAAAGATTGTTGCTAAAACAAGTCAAAAAAGTGAAGATATTCAAAATATTTTAAATGAAACTATTCAAGCTGCTACAACAACACAAGAGACTATACTAAAAGCTCAAAAAGAGTTGGGCAAAGCACATAATTCATTAGCAAACTTAAATGCGGAAGTAGGCACTTTCGTAGAGAGTGAAAATGAACTCTCTGGTGAACTTTTGGTTCTTAAAAATGATGCCGATCAGGTGAAAGATGTTCTTAATGTCATAAAAGACATAGCCGAGCAAACAAATCTTTTAGCACTCAATGCCGCCATAGAAGCGGCGCGTGCAGGTGAGCATGGACGAGGGTTTGCCGTCGTCGCCGATGAAGTCAGAAAACTTGCAGAACGCACACAAAAAAGTTTGGCAGAAATCGACATCAGCGTTAGCGCTATTGTTCAGGCTATCAATGATGTCAGTGATAAAATGACGATAAATGCACAAAACATTGAAGCCCTTGTCAATATATCTGATGATGTCGAGCAAAAGATTGCCATAACCTCAGATGCAATGGAAACTTCTACACAAATGGCAAATAAATCTAAAAACGACAGTGAGAAAATGTCCAAAAATATTCAAGAAATTATTACATATATCGGTAAAGTTGAAGTCCTCTCGACGGCGAACGGTACAAGTGTAGTGAGCATTGAAGATGACTTACAAAAACTTGTACAGGTTGCCTCTTCTTTACAAAAAACTATTGACGAATTTAAAAGCTAACACCGCGCATAGCCGGCACTGAAGTACCGGTTCCAAAAAACTGTAACACCCTTGGAACCCGGACTTTCAAACGCTAAAGCGTGACTTAGAAAAACTAAATTTTTTTCTGCAGTCCGGGCTTTGTGTCTTTACAGCTTCTAATTTATCTTGGTGCGCGTCTGTGTCCTCGCTTATGCACATAATTTTTCTTAAAACACGACTGGCAAATACTGTACTTTGAATTTACAGGAAGCACTGCTCCACACAGTTTACAGCTTTGACTCAGCTGTGTCTGTCTAAGTGTCTCTTCTATATATTTATTTAAAACACCCCGATAAGCCCTTGCCTTGTTTTCATCCACAAAGTAGTCATTAAAACGGTAACTCAGCCACAGATAAAGAGAGATTTCTTTGACCATATCTTCTGCGCGCAGCAACTCTTCGGAGGTTTGCGCATACGAGCCTGTCAGTTTCGGTGCATGATAATAGACCGGCTCTTTTTTTTCCAAAGCATTGATGTAGCGCTCATAGGCACTGATGATATAGGCAGATTTAAGTGTCAACGGCGCACAGGCAAGATGATACTTTGTCGCAATGTCCAAGTCATAACTATCTACTATGCGTGAAGCTTCGAGCATATCATCCAGCGAAGCCGCATAAAAAGGTCCGTCAAAGACCATATTTTTGATAAAAAAGCGTAAAATTTCTTCCAAAGAGTTTTCTTCCAAAATCGTACTGACAAGTTTAATATGCTCCAAATTTGCCATCACTTTAAACGGTACTTTTATCTCTTTTGCACGCTTGTTAAAATTTTTCTTGACTACATGTAACGCATCTCCATGTAAAGCCCCGACATAGCCGTTTTCATGCAAGCCGTAACGCCCAGCTCGTCCGGCAATTTGTTGCACTTCCGAGGGAAAAAGGTTTCTCTGTATAATCCCGTCAAATTTTTCAGCTTTTGAAAACAGTACTGTTTTTATAGGCAAATTCATCCCCATCGCTATGGCATCGGTGGCAACAAGTATTTGTGTTTCACCCTCACGAAAACGCCTTGCCTCTTCCCGTCTCACCTCAGGCGAAAGATTGCCATAAACAACACTCACTTCAAAATCTTTGGAAAAATCCTGCTTTAACCGCAACACATCTTTACGGCTAAAAGCAATGATTGCCGTGCCTGCTTCTACATCTTTGAGATGTGTCGGTTTTTCTAAAAGCTCCAAAGGATTTTTCCTCTCAAACTCTCGTATTTCCAACTCCTCCCCCAAATACTCCGCCAAAGCGATAATCGCATCTTTGACATTTGGCGAACCGGTCATGATGACCTCTTTTGCAGGCGCACCAATAATGGCATTTGCCCATGCCCAGCCACGATCACGGTCATCTATCATCTGCACTTCATCAATGACGCAAACATCCACATCCACATCATAATTCATCATCTCTATTGTCGAACTAATATGTGTTGCCTCTTCATCAAGAATTTGTTCTTCTCCTGTAATGAGCGAGCTTTCAATGCCCTCAGCTTTAAGCGTTTCGTAACCCTCCAACGCCAAAAGCCGTAAGGGTGAGAGGTAGTAGCCCGTGTCTGCCTCTTTAATCGTTTGCATTGCTTCATAAGTTTTCCCGCTGTTTGTGGGACCAATGTGCAACACAAGTTTTCTTTGCATACTTCGAGCAATAGGAAACAGGTTTTTAAAATCACGAATTGTGCGCGCCAAAAGTGCTTCTTTTTGTTTTTTAATCAATTCATCTTGAATAGAATGCAAAAATCTGCGCGTTATTTTTCTATGAATTTTCGGTGTAATACTCAGCGTTTGCGGAAGTAGCTCCAAAAGATACTCATAAACTCTTACATGTAACGCTTGGGGTGTAAAGTGCAGTAACTGCGCATACTCGCCACACTCTTTGACTAAGGCATCAAGTGCTAGGAAAAACTCCTCTTCATGCTCCTTTTTCACCTCTGCTAAAATCGCATCAAAATTAAATCGTTTTGATTTCCATATCTCTTCTAACAACCCTTCAAGCTCTACATGTAACTCTAGTTTATAAACAACTATTTTTTCGCTGTAAGGTAAAACCACCTCTTCATGTAACCGTATCAAAACCTCTTCATCATGCAGTTCTACACCTTCTGCATCTATCTTCGCTTTTACGATATTTTTTAAAATTTTGTGTGATATTAACGGATAACTTACTTTTGACTTAGGAGGTGAAGCACGCAAAGAGTCCAAAATCTCTTTTGTAGTCAAATAAGCATGCGGGTATTTCAAAGCGCTTAAAAAGCTGTTGATGCTCTTTTGTTTTTGCTCCACAGTCGCTAGCTTATCTGCCCCTATTTTTTGCACTATCTCTTCAAACGGTGTCATCTCAAGATATTCATAATCATAAGGCTTGGTTTTGAGTGTCAAAATTTTATGAAAATGCTGCTCATAGAGTTCGTATTTGAGTGAAGCATTAAACTCAAAACAATCATCTAAATCAAATAAGCCCTCAAGTTCTCGTTCGAGCTTCTCTTTTTTCATCTCAAAACGAATATGACGCAAAGAGGATTCCATTTTTTCTATGGTTATTTTTTTGCTTCTTACATGTAAGTAGGCATCGCGTAGACGCACCGCCTCTTCTTGGTTCACATCAAGTTCTTCTAAAAGTGCATTGATTTTGTCTTCTCTGTCAAAAACAAGCTCTTTTTTAGGTTTATCAGACTTATAAACACGCCCATCACTCTCAAAAAAGTTCAAAATATCATGACGCATTTCACTTTCTGCCTCACTCCAAATCATGCGGAGTGTTTTTATCATCAATGTTTTATCATGCTCTATATCATAAATACCCAGTGTCGCGAAAAGCTCACTCAGTGTTTTGCTCTCAACCCGTTCAATCCCCACATCAAAAGGGTCATCATCAAAATATTTTCGTATTCTTTGGTTAATTTTACTATTCTTTTTATTTTTTCTTGCCATTTTATTTTACATCCAAAATCAATAATAGCACTGCAAAGAAATGGAATACACTTCCCCCGAGTACAAAAAAATGCCAAAGGACATGATTGAGTTTTATATTTTCTTTTACATAAAAAAATATACCTAAAGTATATGTCAAACCACCTGCTAACAGCAATGAAAAAAAGAGCCAACCTGCATGGGCTAATAAAGGGTTAACTGCGACTATTATCATCCAACCCATCACTGCATACAACGAAAGAGAAAAAACTTCAAAGCGGCCAGGAAATACAAATTTTAAATATATTCCCAAAACAGCAAAAAACCATATTATGCCAAGAACTATCCATCCAAAAACACCCTCAACTCCTAAAACAACGACAGGCGTATAGGTAGAAGCTATCAGTATGTAAATAGAAGCATGATCAAAAATTTGTAAAAGTATCTTCGGTCTATATTGCGGGATTGCATGATAAAGTGTCGATGCCCCATACATTATGATGAGTCCAATACCAAAAACTATACTTGTCCATATTTTAGCGCCATCTCCGCTCATAAGCGAGAGTGCAAATAAAACTCCAAAGCCAAAAGTGCTTAAAAAAAGTCCAAAACCATGAGATATGGCATGCCACACCTCTTCAAATAGTGTAAAATCATTTATTTTTCTTTTTATCATGTATCAATTATATCAAAAATTAAGCGATTTTTTTAAATAAAATATAAAAGAGCTACTATATAATTAGAATATGAATTACCCAAATGAATGGACACAAAAAGAGTTTTTGCAAAATAAAAAAAAGTTAGCACAAGAAGATGTAGATGTCGTACTCATAGACACTATTTTAGCGCCTATTGAAAAAGCAGACACTCTCACTTATAATCCTTATGCAATGAACAAATATCCCAAGGGAAGTGTTTTTGTCTTTTACTGCGATACCGGCAAAGCAACGCTTGACAGACTAAAAGAGTATAAAGAAAAATTTCCGCATCAGCACTGCATTTCACTCAAAGGCGGACGCGGGTATTGGCGAAAAAATATGATGCTTTTAGATGACGACAATGTATAAATATCTCCAAGAATTTACACTTTGTTTACAAGAAGAGCGTTTTTATGATGCCCATGAAGCACTCGAAGCCGTTTGGTTTCCACTCCGTTTTGAAAAGGGCAAAGAGGTCAAATTATTGAAAGGTTTCATCAATGCCGCTGTGAGTTTTGAGCTATTAAAACGCGGTAGAGCAAAACAGAGTAAAAAGGTTTGGGCAAATTACCTCAAATACAGACCTTTGCTTTTTGAAATACACTCACAATATCAAAACGATTATTATCAGCTTTCACGATTTATTGAAACTTTAAAAACACACAGTCGGCACTAAAGTACCGATTCCGAGAGGTTTTGGAACCCAGACTTCAGTCTGGGTTGAGAGTGGAAGGAAAGTTGTAGCAGTTGGCACTGAAGTACCGATTCCGAGAGCTTTTGGAACCCAGACTTCAGTCTGGGCTGAGAGTGGCATGAAAGTTGTAGCAGTTGGCACTAAAGTACCGATTCCGGGAAGATGCTGTATTACGGAACCCATCCTTTAGGGTGGGCTGAGAGTGGCAGAAAAAACGCTACACTCTTTTCTGCTTCACAGACATGAAAAGTAAAAATGCTCCAAACGCCATCAAACTTGAAGTTAAAAAGAGATACTTCGGATAGTATTCATACACATACCCCGCTATCAAAGCCCCACTAAGTCCTCCAAAACCATAAGTGATGCCGAAAAAAAACTGTTGAGAAAGGCTTTTGTTTTTATACAAATGGAACAAATAGCTAATTGCTGCTGTATGAAAAAGGGCAAAACTTAACGCATGTAAGGCTTGAGAAAAAAAGAGAATAGGAAGATTTTGCGAAAATGCAAATACTAAGAACCACCGCACAACTGTTGCAAGTGCCGTAAATCGTAATAAATTTAATAAATTCCCCCGCAGTAGTTTGCCTTGGAAAAAAAACATCAGCACTTCTATAAGTACACCAAAACTCCACAAATATACCGTCATATTTAGACTGACACCACGATCTGTTTCATAAATTGTAAAAAAATTATAAAAAGAGCCAAAACTCATCTGTACCAAAACAAGCCCACCCCATAATTTCCAATCTTTAAATATTTGTATGTCATTTATAACATTTTTTGATTTTTTATAGCTTGTCTCCGGTGCAGCATGTAAAACTTTGTAAGCCATAAAAGCAGTTAAAAGTGCAAGTATAAGTAAAAAATCAAATGCTATATAAGCGGAACTTAAAAACTTCACCAAAACAAGGGCTACCGCTATAAAACCCAAAGAGCCAAAAAGCCGTACTTTTCCGTAGCGTTCTTTGCCTATAGTGTGCAAAGAGACAACCTCCACAAAGGGGAGCATCAGACTCATGCCGAGTCCGAGAAAAATATTTGAGAGTAGTAATGCATAAAAATGTTCTAATGAAAAATAAAAAGAAAATACACTTGCGACCACAATAAACAAAGAGGCTTTAAAAATAGTGGCATTTAAGTGCAATCCACGCATAAACAAAAAAGGTAAAATAAAACGAATCAAAGGTGATGCTGCAAAAATGATGCCTATTTCACTCGCATCATACCCCACTCCACTCAAAATTTTTGGTAAAAATATAATATATATTCCAACAATTGAAAAATAAAAATAGTAAAAAAGTGACAACAATATAAACATAAAACTTCCTGAGGGGAATTCTAACTAGATTTAGATAAATCTGTGATATAATCTTTGAAATTAAGGAATCATCAAGAAGGGAGTAAGTGTGGAAAGAGAGATAAACGAAAACGACTTTATTGTATCTAAAACAGATACTAAAGGTCGTCTTACCTATGTCAACAAAATATTTATAGATATGGCAGAGTATAGTGAGGAGGAGCTTCTTGGCAAACCTCACAGTATTGTTCGTCATCCAGAGATGCCCAAAGCTATATTTAAACTTTTGTGGGACACTATACAAAAAAAAGAGGAACTTTTTGCATATGTTGTCAACAAAACAAAAAACAATAACTCCTATTGGGTTTATGCAAATGTTACCCCATCTTTAGATGAAAGAGACAACACAGTGGGGTACTATTCCGTTAGAAGAAGACCAAACCCTCAAGCGCTTGAAATCATCAAACCACTCTATGCAAAGATGTTACAGGCTGAGAAGAGTGGAGGCATGGAAGCCGGCATGAAAGTTTTGACAGATTTACTACACCAAGAAGGAGCTAGCTACGATGAATACATCATCTCTATTCAAAAATAATCAAACACTTATACTCTTTATAAGTCTTATCGGTGTTGGCATATATGCCTTTTTAACTGCAAGTTACATAGTAGGCGGTATTGTTTTTCTTATTGTGCTTGTTTCATTATTTGTTCCAAGCGCTTCAAATGAAAAACAATCTAAAATTTTAGATTCTGCTCAGAAAGTTTTATTTGAAGCTGCACAAGGTAAACTTGAAGGACGCATAACACACATACCTAACAATGATTCGCGTGATAGTAAAATCGCATGGGCAATCAATGATATGCTTGACCAAACTGAAGCTTTCATGCGTGATACCACAACAACTATAGAGTGTGCATCCAGTGGAAAAACATATAGACACACATATCCACAAGGGTTGCAAGGTTTGTTTCATTCAACTGCCGAGAAAGTGAATGTTGCAACACGATTTATAGCGAGTGGCTACAAAACAAAACTTCTTGGAGAATTGTCTCAAAAATTTGCACATTTAGGCGGAGGGATCTCGGCAGGACTTAGCATTATTCAGAGTGATTTAACAAGTTCTTCGGATGGAGCACAAGAAATAGTAGGTGTATCTGAGAAAACAGCACAACAAGCAACAGGCAGTTTACAAAATGTAATCGACATAGGAGAGAGACTCAACTCACTTGTTGAGCTTATATCTTCTTCTCATGAGGGTATTATTAGCCTAGAGGGTCGTTCTCGTGAAATTTCTGAAGTTGTTGGACTCATTAAAGACATAGCCGACCAGACAAATCTTTTAGCACTTAATGCAGCCATAGAAGCCGCTCGTGCGGGTGAGCATGGACGCGGCTTCGCCGTTGTTGCTGATGAAGTTCGTAAACTTGCAGAGAGAACACAAAAAGCTACTACTGAAATAGAAATAAACATATCAACCTTGCAACAAGAATCAAATGATATGCGAACAAACTCTGATGAAATCAGCACCATTGCCCAAGAATCAAATGAAGTTATTCATGCCTTTGAAAATACTTTTACAGAGCTAAATACCCTTGCTAATTCTGCACATAAATCAGCTCTTGGTATACAAAACCGTCTCTTTACGACCCTTGTAAAAGTTGACCATATTTTATTTAAATCAAATGCTTACTCTACCATACTCAGCGAAGATAAAACAAAAGAATTCCCAGACCATACACACTGTAGAATGGGACAATGGTATTTTGGCATAGGAAAAGAACGCTTTGGCACCACAAAAGCTTTCAAAAAGATGGATGCACCACATACTATAGTGCATGAAAGTGTTCTCAAAAATCTTGTGTTTGCAAAAGAGGGGAGTGTCATTCAAGGAAATAATCCTGATATTATTCTTCAAAACTTTGCTACCATGGAAAATGCTTCACAAGAGCTCTTTGACGATCTTACTCAAATGATTAATGAGTACGAAGAAAATAGTTGATTATTCGCTATTTACTTAATGTTAACTTATAGTAAATATAATTCTATATCTCAATTATGTTTTCCCCCTTTCATAAGCGAGATATTTACTCCTATAAATTTTTAAAACAGTCGAGTTTTCCCCCTTTTTATTCTCGACTGTTTTCCTCCAACTTTACAATTTAAATACTAATATTCCTGCCATGTTCAGCCCACCCTAAAGAATGGGTTCCGAAAAACTACCCAACTCTTCGGAATCGGTACTTCAGTGCCGACTGGTGTTGCTTTCAAGCCACTCTCAGCCCGCACTAAAGTACGGGTTCCGAAAAAATGTGTTCCTTTCAAGCCACTCTTAGCCCAGACTGAAGTCTGGGTTGCGAAAAACCCCGGAATCGGTACTTTAGTGCCGACTAGTATTGTGATTATGCTACACTTCTTTTATGAAAATTATACTCACTACTTTAAACTCACGATTTACACACAGTGCCATCGGACTTCGTTATTTGTATGCCAATATGCAAAACTTGCAAAACAATACAAATATACTCGAATTTAGCATTAATGACACTATTCAAACCGTTGCGGAAAAACTACTCATCAATACACCCGACATAATAGGCATCGGCGTTTACATCTGGAATGCTTCGGAGGTACGAGAACTCATTCATATTATCAAAAAAGTATCGCCTCGTACTGTTGTTGTGCTTGGTGGACCAGAGGTGACGCACTTACCTTTTCGTGTTAATTTTGATGAGGCAGACTACATTATTCAAGGTGAGGGCGATTTAGCTTTTTATGCCTTGTGTAAAAACATCATCAACAAACAGCCAACAGAAAAAATCATAAAAATGAGTATGCCCGACCTCAAAGCCATCCAACTCCCTTACATGTACTACACAGATGATGACATCAAAAACCGCTATATTTATGTAGAAATATCACGAGGATGCCCTTTTGAGTGTGAGTTTTGTCTCTCTTCTATGGACGAAAAAGTACGGGCTTTTGACCTTGATGCAGTCTTGGCAGAATTTGAAAAACTCTGGGAGAGAGGGGCAAGAAATTTCAAGTTTGTGGACAGAACATTTAACCTCAACATGAAAGCGGCAAACAAAATCTTAGACTTCTTTTTAGCAAAAGAGGCGCCCTATTTTGCACATTTTGAAGTTATTCCCGACCATTTTCCCTCCTCTTTACGAGAAAAAATCAAACGTTTTCCCCATGGTGCTCTGCAACTTGAAATCGGCATACAAACACTCAACTTAGAGATTGCCAAGAACATTTCAAGACAATTAAAACTTGACAAAATAAAAGACAACATAGCCTTTTTAGAGCATGAAACGACAGCACACATTCATCTTGATTTGATAGTAGGACTGCCGGGAGAGAGTTTAGAGAGTTTTGGACGCAACCTTGATGAGCTGATGCGTATCAGCAGTTGTGAAATTCAAATAGGCATACTCAAAAAACTCTCCGGCACGCATATCAACCGCCATGACATCCAAGAGGGGATGGTTTACAGTGACATTCCACCCTATGATATTTTAAAAAACAACAAGCTCAGCTTCCTTGATATTCAAATCATGAAACGCTTTGCACGGTTTTGGGATCTCTTTTACAACAGCGGTAATTTTAAAACAAGCCTGCCTCTTTTGTGGCAAAACGAAAGTGTTTATGAGAACTTTTATGCTTTTGGCATTTGGATTTATGAACAAACAGATGCTACATATAAAATCTCACTCCAAAGACAAGGGGAACTACTCTTTAGCTACTTACATGTAAACAAAGGGATAAAAGAACAAGCAATAGCATCCGCTATGTTACAAGACATGATGAAACTTAAAGGCAGAGCCGTGCCAAGCTATCTCAAACCCTATGCACAGGAGTTTACAACAGATGCGAAAATGGGAACATCAGGATTTAATAAGCGGCAGAACTAAAGATTTTTCGTGACTTTTGTAGGTTGTACAGACGCACAGCCGGCACTAAAGTACCGGTTCCCAAGAGTTGAAAAAAGTTGTAAAGTATTTCGGAACCTGGACTTTAGTCCGGGCGATAATGGCAAGAAACTATAAAAATTTTCCCGATGCACAGCCGGCACTAAAGTACCGGTTCCCAAGAGTTGAAAAAAGTTGTAAAGTATTTCGGAACCTGGACTTTAGTCCGGGCGATAATGGCAAGAAACTATAAAACTTTTCCCGACGCACAGCCGGCACTAAAGTACCGGTTCCCAAGAGTTGAAAAAAGTTGTAAAATATTTCGGAACCTGGACTTTAGTCCGGGCGATAATGGCAAGAAACTATAAAACTTTTCCCGATGCACAGCCGGCACTAAAGTACCGGTTCCGAAAATGGTAGACGCATAGCCGGTACTAAAGTTCCGAAGGACAAAGCCTGTAGTACCGGTTCCGAAAAATATTAGAGGTTTTCTAAATCTTCTACCGTTATACTCTTTTTTTCATCTAATACAAGTTTAAATATCTCAGGTTTTATGATTGTTCCACTCAAAACTTTTTTGATTTTGTTCTTAATTGCTTCTATATCGCATTCACCATTGTCTAAAAGCACAAAATCATCCCCAAAAATTCTAAAAACTGCTTGAGTATCCGTACAAATTTGCAGAATAGTTGCGATATTTTTTAAAATCAAATCACCCTCTTTCCATCCATGTGATTCATTGTACTTTGAAAATTTTTGTAATTTAAAAATATGAAGAAGTTTATACTTCACATCAAAACTGTTTTGTAACAAAACAACATCCAAATAACTTTGATTGTACAAGTCTGTCAATCTGTCTTTATAAAAGTACGCAAATCGCTCTTTTTCTATATCTGTATGAGGTAGTTGGTTAATATTTACATTGATATTTACATTTTTAAGCACTTTAAGCGTAGCGTCCACAACTTTTTCATCAAACTGCGTTCCTCGTAAACTCATTATTTCATAAAAAGCTGCTTTTGTATCTTTTCGCCCTTTATATATTCTGTTTGTCGTCATCGCATCAAAAGTATCAGCAAGCATCATGATTTTTGCCAAAGTATTAATCTCATTTGCTTTTATACCCCGAGGGTAGCCACTGCCGTCACATCGTTCATGATGGTCTCGCATTATTTCTGCAAGTTCTTGAAACATTGGTATGTTTTGCAAAAGTCGATAGCCTACATTGACATGTTCTTGTATGAGTTTATACTCCAAGTCACTTAAACGACCAGGCTTTAAGAGGACAACATCCGGTGTTGCTACCTTGCCTATGTCGTGTAAAATTCCTGCTCTGTATATTTTGTCACATTCTTCATCACTGCAACCCATCTCTTTTGCTATCATTTTAGAGTATGTCGCCACCCGCTCTGAATGCCCTGCCGTGTAAGTGTCCCGTTCTTCTATCATCTCTACCATCGCCAAGAGTGTTTTTTCGTAATTATCTGTCTGAAAATGCATTATACTGTTTAGTTCAGATGTTTTTTGCTCTACCATTCTTTGAAGTTGTTTTTTATATGCCTCATTTTCGGCAAATTTTTGTAGTTTTTCACTTATTTTAAAGAGTTCATAATTTAACTGCCCATAGTCAAAAGGTTTTATAATGTACCCGTCAACCCCTATTTTTATAGCTTTTATCATATACTGAGGTTCATTATGTGCGGTTGTGATTAAGAGAGGCTGTTCAGCATTGAGCTCGCGTATCTTTGCAAGCATTTCGATACCATTCATTTTCGGCATAGACAAATCTGTAATGACAATGTCAAACTTTTTCTTTTTATATGCAGTAAGCCCTTCTAGTCCATTATCTGCCGTTTGCACTTCAAGAAAAAGCTGTCGTAAATATTCTGCCATTACTTTTTGCACCATAACATCGTCTTCTACATAGAGAACTTTGAAATGCTTAGCAATACTGCGCAACTCTTTTAAATTAATCATGTGCTTATCTTATCGAAATTATGCTAATATAATTCTATGAAAACATTTAAATATATTGGAATTGGTGCTAGTGCCGGTGGGCTTGAAGCTTTTAAGGAGCTTCTTCCTTACCTCCCTGTGCACAATGATTACACTTACATTATTGCGCAACACCTTGACCCACACAAAGAGAGTGCCTTATGTGAAATTTTATCTGCCTATACAAAAATGCCAGTAAAAACCATAAAAGAAAAGCATA
This sequence comes from Sulfurimonas sp., assembly GCA_026988235.1. Classification (GTDB taxonomy): domain Bacteria; phylum Campylobacterota; class Campylobacteria; order Campylobacterales; family Sulfurimonadaceae; genus Sulfurimonas. Next base: position 42,916 of record JALSLQ010000031.1, on the reverse strand, counting down.
CTTTTTTACCCAATACAATCAATATCATTCCTCCCGGATATAATTTAGTCTACAAAAAACCACAACTTGTTTTACAAAAAGTCGAACAAGTCCCGCATATGCCTACCCCTAATATTGATACACTTTTTACAGCCTTAGCTACATGTAACCAAGAAAACAGTGTCGGTATAATTCTCAGTGGAAGCGGACACGACGGCGTAAAAGGCATAAAAGACATCAAGCAAAACGGTGGCATAACCATAGCAGAGTCTCCTCAAGATGCACACTGCCCGAGTATGCCAAGAAATGCCATACAGAGCGGTTTTATAGACTATATTCATGACACGAAACAAATCGGCGAAGAGCTAGAGAGTATGCTGAACCATACTCCAAAAGCTTTCGCTAGCATTACACAACTTTTAAAAGAAAAAGAACACCTAAATGTACAAAAATACAAAAATGAGACAATCATGCGACGACTCAACAAACGCATGTTGCTTGCAAAATGTACAAATCTTGATGAGTATTTAGATTATTTACACCATGATACAAAAGAATTACACCTGCTATATCAAAATATTTTAATAGGTGTTACAGAATTTTTTCGAGACAAAAAAGCTTTTCAAACATTAGAGAAAAAACTTCTCATATATTTACAAAACAAACCGCAAAATTATGAACTCAGGGTATGGTGTATCGCTTGTTCAACAGGGGAAGAAGCATATTCACTAGGCATACTCATCGACAAAGTAAGCAAACAACTCAACAAAATATTTGATGTGCATATCTTTGCAACCGACATTGATGAAAAAGCCTTAGAATTTGCAAGAAAAGCAGTTTATTCTGAAAAATTATTTGAAAAAACAAATAAAATATTACTAAAAAACTATTTTATAAAAGAAGGCAACACATATACAGTCATCGAGTCTATACGCTCACACATAGTTTTTACAAAACACAACATACTCCAAGACCCCCCTTTTATCAACCAAGATATTGTAAGTTGCAGAAACCTTCTGATTTATATAGTACCTGAAATACAAAAAGAGCTCTTTTCTCTTTTTCATTATGCACTCAAAGAAGATGGCATTCTCTTTTTAGGTTCTTCTGAATCTACACTTATGAGTGTAGATTATTTTAAAGCCCTAAGCTCACAACATAAAATTTACATAAAAGAAAAGCTCAAAAATCCACCAAGAATATCTTCTCACTATTTTTCAAAGCATTTAGGACAAAAATCAGTCAACTCTTTTACACAGACGGAGAAGAGTTATAACTTTAGTATTGAAGATGAAATAACCAAAGCAATTTTTGAGCTCTTCTCTCCCGAATGTATCATCATCGACAGCAACTTTTCTATTATATATAAAAAAGGTTCCAATCCTTTTTTATCTCTACCTGAAGGTTTTGTCACTTTAAATATTATTGACAATTTGCAACAGGCACTTCGATACAGTGCAAAAAAGCTCCTTGGTAAAGTCTTTAAAACACACAAAGATTCTACTACAAAATTCATTCAGCTCTCACTTAATGATGAAAATGAAACCTTTGTTCGCCTGATTGCCTACCCTTTTCAAGATAAAAACAACACACCTCTGGCACTGCTTTATTTTCAAAAATTAGAAAAAAATGATTTAGAATTTAATCTCAACGATGTCGTATTACCAAACGAATCGTATATCGTTCAAAACCTCACAAATCGTCTCAAAGAGCTGCAAAAGGACAATCATGATCTTTTAGACGAACTCACCGTCTCAAAAGAAAATATGCAACTGCTCAATGAAGAGCTACAAAGTTCCAATGAAGAGTTGCAAAGCTCAAACGAAGAACTAGAAACTTCCAATGAAGAGTTACAAAGTTCCAACGAAGAGTTGCATGCCTCTATAGCCAATGAACAAAAACTCCAACGAGAACTTTCTCTCATACTCAACTCCACTCAAGACGGTATTATAGGGCTTGATTTAGAGGGAAGGCATACTTTTGTCAATAATGCTGCCCTTAAAATGCTCGGGTATAAACAAAATGAACTTTTAGGCAAAAATGCACACAGAATTTGGCACCATACCAAAGCGGACAACACCCATTACCCATTTGAAGCATGTACCCTGCATGCTCAGCTTATCAATGGAAAATCTATCCGAACAGAAGATTTGTTTTTTAAAAAAGACGGTACCCCTTTTGATGTAGAAGTCGTACAAAACCCAATTATTGAAAACAAAAAAGTCTTAGGGGCTGTTTTGTCTTTTCATGATATTACACAACGAAAGAAGCTCGAAGCAGAAGCTCAAAAAGAACATAAATTAGCTGATTTATACATTAGCACTATTGGGACGATTGTTATGATTTTAGATGCACAGGGTACTATTGAGATGATTAATCCTGCCGGTTGTAACATACTCGGCACTACTAAAAAAGAGCTTATCGGTAAAAATTTCGTAGAGAATTTTTTACCAAAAGAGATAAAAAAAGATGTCAAAGATGTATTTCACTCCATTCTCTCAGGAAATATAGCAGATGTCAAAGAACATAAAAACAAAATAATAGATACAAAAGGTAAAGAACATCTCATAGCTTGGACAAACAACTATATCACGGACGAAGATGGTGTTATCACAAGTGTTATCACTTCCGGAATTGATATAACAAACGAAGAAGAACTCTCACAAAAACTTTTTGAACAAGAACATCTATACAAACTAACCTTTGAAGAAGCCGACATAGGCATAGCTCATGCATCCCTAGAGGGGATATGGATAGATGTCAATGAATACCTCTGCCATCTCCTTGGCTATACAAAAGAAGAATTTATGCAAATGCGTGTTGCCCAAGTGACCTATGAAGCAGACAGAGACTTAGATGCACAGATGATACAACAACTCTTACATAAAAAAAGAAATTCTTACCATGTTGAAAAACGCTATATACACAAAGACGGACATTTTATTTGGGTGAGTTTGGCTGTTGTTCTTCTCAAAGACGAACAAGGCAATGCACTCTACTTTTTAAAAATCATTCGTAATATTTCACAGCTTAAGATGTTAATGTATCAACTAGAACAAGAAAAAAACAAATTACAAAAGATTATAGAATTTACGCCTATTCCTATTATGCTTTACAATGAAGATGGGGAGATATTACTTACAAACAAAATATTTGAAGAAAACACCGGCTATACGCTAGAAGAAATCCCTACCATTGATGTTTTGATAGAAAAGGTGTTTTCTCATAAAAATAGGCAAGAGAGACAAAAAATTCAAAAATACTACAAAGAACCGACAAAATTTCCAAAGATGCAGCAAAACATCATTACAAAAGACAAAGAACAAAAAATCGGTATTCTCAATGCAGTAAAATTTGAAAATGAAAATTTTGATCTCCTAAAGAGCAATACTATGTATCTCATTGCCATTGTTGACATTACAGATATGCAAAAAAAAGATGAACTAATGATAGCACAGTCTCGTCAAGCAGCCATGGGAGATATGCTTGCCATGATAGCCCATCAATGGAGACAGCCACTGAGTGTCATTGCTATGATTGCGAACAATATTCAAGCACAACTTGAGTTGCAAGACAGCATCACACCAGAGGCATTACACGAATTTGTTCATTTGTTAAATAATCAGACACAGTATCTTTCTCATACCATTGATGATTTTAGAGACTTTTTTAAACCTGACAAAAAGAAAGAACTGCTCAGTTTACATGTAATTATAGAAAAATTAAAAAATTTAGTACAAAAATCTCTTGATAACAATGAAATTACATTAGAATATCCACAAAATCTTGACATCAAAATATGTACCTATCAAAATCAACTGCTCCAAGTGCTTATAAACATTGTAAACAATGCAAAAGATGCCATCAAAGAAAACAGTCCGCAAAATGGGCTTATTAGCTTACATGTAACACAGCATAAAAAAGAGATTATCTTTAAAATCTGTGACAATGGCGGGGGCATAAAAGAGAGTGTGAAAAACAGGCTAGGAGAACCTTATGTCACAACAAAATCTGAAAATGGAACAGGACTAGGGCTTTATATGTCTAAAATCATCGTCTCGAAGCATTTAGGTGGAAAACTGTACTGGGAAAGTGATGACAAAGGAAGCTGTTTTTATATTGAAATGCCTAATGATGTTACATGTAACAAAGAAGCATAATACATCGCTTATAGTCGGCACTAAAGTACCGATTCCAAAAAAATATACACTGCTCTTCGGAACCCATCCTTTAGGGTGGGCTTTATGGCTTTAAAACAAAAGGTCGGCACTAAAGTACCGATTCCGAATGCTCTTGGAACCCATCCTTTAGGGTGGGCTTTATGGCTTTAAAACAAAAGGTTGGCACTAAAGTACCGATTCCGAATGCTCTTGGAACCCATCCTTTAGGGTGGGCTTTATGGCTTTAAAACAAAAGGTCGGCACTAAAGTACCGATTCCGAAAAGAGTAAACCACCTCATTGCATAAAAATTGACATATATCATCTACATGTAAAGAAAAAATTGCTATTATCTATACTATATTTTTACATGTAGGTGCCTATGCAAGAATTAGAACAAAAGTTAAACAAACGCGAACGATACAAAGCTAGACTTAAACCTTATGATTACTTTGTCAAAGAGTTTGCAACGATTGACTTTGAGAGTTTGGGCGAAGGTGACAGGTATTATCTGCAGGATTTCGGTATTTTTAATACTGACTTTTTAGAAGATGAATTTACCATTCGTATTCGTGTAGCAGGCGGAAGAATCAGCACAGAACAGTTTACTTTCCTAGCCGACATAGTAAATAAGTATGATTTAACGCTTGTTATAACAGCCCGCGCAGGCTTTCAGCTCCATGATGTGCAAGCCGAAGATGTGCATAAACTTTTTAAACTCTTAAATGATAACGAGTTAATTACTTGGCAAAGTTTTGGCGACAACATTAGAAATATCGTAACCGATGTTTATGATGGCGTCAATAAGCACGCAAAAATCGAAGTCTATCCACTGATAAAACAGATGCAGGATTACATCATCAAAAATCCAAAATATGTAGGAATGCTCCCTCGTCGTGTAAGTATAGGCATCTCAGGAAACAGTGCAAATGCCAACTCCTTTTTTGCAAATGACCTCTACTTTGCACTCGCTAAAAAAGATGAAGTATATGGATTTAATGTTTATATGGGTGGCAAAAACACAGAAATTGCCCAAGATGCAGATATATTTTTGCTGTATGAAGAAGTATTTGATTTTTTCAAAGCCTTTGTAGAGACTTTTTACACACACGGTTCCAGATTTTCTCGTTCAAAAACCAGACTTTTTTATATGATAGAGGAGATGGGACTAGACAAACTCAAAGCACTTATAGAAGATGTCTATAACAAACCACTCAACAAAAGGGCAGAACTACAACTTTTACATGCCACATTTGAAGAGTTTGAACTTTTAGATAATAACAAATATGCCTTTTGTTATCAAACAGATTTCGCACGGCTCACGCCAAAAGAGATGCGTCAAATAAGTGACTATGCTAACACACACAATGCCGAAATCCGTTTGGGAATTGATCAAAATATATACATTATAGGTGTTGATGAAAAGGTGGCGCCCTTTGATTCGCCAGCACTAAGCTCTACCATTGTAGCCTGTGCCGGCAACCTTTGCCCATATGCCGTTTGGAGCATTAAAGATGAGAGTGCAAAGTATCTGCCACTACAAAAGATTTATGCACATAAAATAAAGGTCGGCTTTTCAGGTTGTGCAAAAGGATGTGGACGCCATCGCCACACCGACATTGGGCTTATAGGGCTAAAAACAAACAACTTTGGAGCCACTGACGGAGGTGCAAGAGTTTTTATAGGAGCAGAGCATGACAACGGAAAAAGTGTCGCAAGACAGCTCTTTTCAATGGTGCCGTTTGTGCATTTACATGTAACCATAACACTTGTTATAGAACTCTTTGAAAAAAGCAAATACAAAAATTTTCAGCTCTATGCTCACCATATTTTAAACAAATACTCCGAAGATTTTCTCAGTCTCTGGCATTTGTATAACCTGAAAAACAAAACACTCCTCACCCTTCCTAAACAAGAAAAAGCGCTTCCATGTAAAGAAGAAAAACAACTACTTTTTGCGAGTTTTGCAAACGCTGAACTCATAGAAGATGACTTCAAAAAAACACTCAGTGCTTTAGCAAAAGAGTTATGGACAGTAGCAGGAAAAGACCCACACTACAAACCACCTATGAAAAGGGTAAATGTCAGATAAATACATGGTAAAACAATATGTAAATATATTTATGCTAAAATAGGTCTAATTAATAAAAGACAAGGATAAACTATGATAAGAGAAGTTATTAGACCAACTCAAAATGATTTTCATATTTATATACCTAGTGAATATCTAAACAAAGATGTTGAATTTATCATGTTTCCTCTTGATGAACAAGAACATGTTAAAAAAGCCGAGGTAGTAAAAGAAAAATCTCTTCGTGGTGTTTTCAATCTATATACTGATGACACAAAAGTAGCTTTAGAAGACAATGCTTGGCAACTTAGTACAGTTAATAAATTTAAAAAACATGATTAGAATAGATACAAACTATATTATAAGATATTTAGTAAATGATAATGTTGAAATGGCAGATATTGCTGAAAATATATTAATGACAAAAAATGTTTTTATTTCAAATGAGATACTTGCAGAAGTAGTATATGTTTTATTAGGTGTCTATGAAATTAAAAAAGAAGATATTTCAATTCAACTTATAAAGCTAATAAACTTCAAAAATATTGCAACTTCAAATCATAATGTCATTCAAAAAGCATTAGAGTTATTCAAAACAAAAAATATAGATTTCGTAGATTGCTTACTTTGCGCCTATTCCCCTCAAGATGAGATTATTACTTTTGACAAAAAACTTAACAAGTGTGTAGCTTCATCCAAAGTATAAGTGCCTAACAAGAATAAATGTCAGATAAAGTCATTATATGATAAAATAAATAAAAAAAGATAATACAACAGCAACCATGAAACAACTAAACTATAACTATACTTCAAAAAAAGAGTTTTTAGACTATTTGCATCAAAATGATGTTACTCTTTTTGATGATAAAATTCTCATACAAATGTTCACCTCGATAGAAGATAAAAAAGAGCTTGAGACGATTGCAAATGATGTTTGTACACTTCTTCCTAATGCAAAGCTTATCGGTACTTCAACGGCAGGTGAAATTCTTGAAGACAAAATGCTCGAAAAAAGTGTCATTTTAAGTATCTCTCTTTTTGAAAAAACAACACTTCATGCCTTCTATACAAATGATGAAAATTCTCATCAACTAGGTGTAAAAGTTGCAAATGAGCTGATACAAGACGATACAAAGTGCATCATCTCTTTTGTTGATGGACTAGAACATGTAGGAGAAGAGTACCTCAACGGCTTTAATTCCTTAAATAAAAGAAACATTATTATCGCAGGAGGAATGTCTGCAGACCTGTTTACCTTTAACAACACTTTTGTCATCTACCAAAACAAAATTTACAATACAGGTGCCGTTGCAGTTGCACTCAGCGGTGACGACCTTGAAATCTCAAATGATTACAATCTAGGCTGGCGAGCCGTCGGTCCTACTTTTACAATCACAAAAGTAGAAGGGAATAGAGTTTATGAAATAGATAATAAACCAATAAAAAAAATTTATGCCGAAGTGCTAGGAGAAGAAGTTGTTAAAAACATGCCCTTGTCAGCGACTGAATTTCCTCTACTAAAACAAAAAGACGGCATTATTATTGCCCGTGCAATGATCAATGTTCTCGAAGATGAAAGTATCATATATGCAGGGCTTTTCGAAGAAGGAGACAAAGTAAGTTTTGGTTTAGGAAGTGCTTCGCAGGTAAACTCTCACCACCCTGAGGAACTTTTCAAACAAGAGCATAAAGAACTTCAAGCCACTTTTATCTACTCTTGTGCAGCACGAAAGCAATTTTTGTCCTTTGAATTGGAAAAAGCATTTTCTCACATAGCACAACTCGCACCCACGGCAGGTTTTTTCACCTATGGAGAATTTTATACCAGCACAAAACAGCAGGCAAGCCTGCTCAATATCACAAATACACTCCTGTTTTTAAATGAAAAACAGACAAAACATCTAAAAAAAGCACCAAAGCCGGAAAAAGAACCTCTACAAACAAGCAGATTAACAGAGAGTGCGACCTTGCACCTTATAGATTATGTCTCAAAAAATCTGCAACAGCAGCAAAAAGAGTTTGATACAACAAAATTTAAACTCAATGAATTTTTAGAAGCCATCAACAGTATTGTTATCGTATCAAGAACTGATTTGAAGGGAAATATCATTTATGTCAATGAAGAGTTTGAAAAAATCAGTGGCTACACAAAGAGTGAATTATTAGGAAGAAACCATAATATCGTACGAAATCCACTGACGAATGCAGAAGTTTTTAAGGAGATGTGGCGCACGATAAAAAAAGGACATGTATGGCAGGGAAGCCTTGCAAACAAAGCAAAAAATGGTGAGCTTTATTATGTAAAAACACACATCTTTCCTATATTTAACCAAAAGCACACCATCACGGAGTATATGGCGATTCGTGAAGATATAACGGATATTATTAAAAGTAAAAAAGCTTATGAATATCAACTCAAATTTACAAATATGCTCCTCGACAATGAAGAAAATATAGTTATTGTTACAAAAAATTACAAAATCAATAAAGCAAATCAAGCTTTTTTCAGAATCTTCGGTTATGATAATTTAGATGATTTTATGAGTTGGCATGAGTGCATTTGTGATCTTTTTATTGAAAAAGAAGGTTACTTACAAAAAACAATAAAACCGAAAATGTGGTTTAACATACTCCTAGAAGAACCACACAAAACTCATATTGCATCAATGATAGATGTAAATAACCAAGAACGGATTTACCATGTAAGGTCACGCCAAGTAGTATATGATAATGAAACAGCTTACATGATTCATACTTTTAACGATATCACAGAACTAGAGCAGGCAAAACAAAAAGCCCAAAAAGCAGAAATAGCACAGGCAATGTTCTTGGCAAATATGAGCCATGAGATACGCACACCAATGAACGGTATATTGGGTTTTGCAGAACTCCTCCAAAATACAGAACTTTCAGATAGCCAAAAGAAATATGTTGACATCATTAACAGTTCCACGCGAACACTCTTAAATATCATCAATGATATTCTCGACTCCTCAAAAATTGCAAACAATAAAATAGTACTTGAAAATGTTGCGATAAATCCTTATGTAGAATTTAGCACAACCTATGAACTGCTCAAATCACTCGCAGAACAAAAATCTCTACTCTATCTACATAAATTTGATTTAAAAATGTTTGAATGCATCGTCAGTGACCCGACGCGTCTAAGACAAATCATCACAAATCTTCTCTCTAATGCTATCAAATTCACATCAAAAGATGGGCAGGTTATTTTTCAAACTGAAGTTATAAAAGAAAATAATGACAGACAAACTATTCGTTTTAGTGTGCACGATACAGGCATAGGCATACCAAAAGAGAAACTCCAAACCATTTTCAAACCATTTTCACAAGCAGATGATTCTACCACGCGTAAATTTGGCGGAACCGGGCTTGGTCTCACCATCAGTGCCGACTTGGTCAAGCTCTTTGGAGGCAACTTAGAAGTAAAATCCCAAGAAGGTAAAGGAACAACATTTTTCTTTGACTTGGAATTTAAAAAATGTACAAATACGCCAACATTGAAAAAGCTTTTAGCAGACTATGAACTTTTAATAGTCCAAGACAATCATGACTTTGTAATACAAAAGATAGATGAAACCTTAGCATCGTTTCATTTAGATTATAGACATATAAGTATAGAAGGTGATTTTGCAAGTAAACTCTCTCAAAATAGTATCATATTGACTCTTGATGCCCAAAAGGGAATGCAAGCACGAAGCATTCTCCCTCGAGAACAAATTGTCTGTATTAGTGATACATGTAACAATGAGCATCTCGATTGCATCGATTTGACATTTGATGAATCTTTTAGCTCAAACTTATATAATTTTCTCCTCTCTAAAATGCAAAATCACACCTTGGTGCATAAAGAGAAGAAGCAAACTTTCGCGCAAACATTGAAAATTCTTGTTGCTGAAGATTATGACATCAACCGTATGCTTATGGAATCTCTCTTTGAAAAGTATCCAAACTTACACTATGAATTTGCACATGATGGAGAAGAAGCCGTACAAAAAGCAACGAGCACTCACTATGATATGATATTGATGGATATAAATATGCCGAAAATGAATGGTTTGGATGCGACAAAAATGATACGCCAAAAAGTGCAACAACATATGCCTATTATAGCCTTGACCGCCAATGCACTTGAGGGAGATAAAGAACGATTTCTCGCAGCCGGTATGGATGACTACATCGCAAAACCAATAGAAGTAAAAGAGCTACAAAGAGTTCTAACCAAATATGCGCCTACAGAAAATTTTAACCTTAATGACTTAGTGCAAAAAATAAAAACACGCTTAGAACTAGACGATGCTGTCATCATGAAACTACTCACTGCGTTTACGACAAATCTACAATCCTCTCTAAAAGAGCTTGAAGAAGCTTTTGAAACAAACGATACGGACAGAGTACTGAGTTTGGCACATAAGCTCAAAGGCTCATCAGCGACACTCGCCTTAGATGAAATTGCTAGCATAATGAAAAATATAGAAGAAGATATAGCAAATAATGTGACAGTTAGTTATAATGATAAAATTAAAACAATAAATAACTATATTTATTTATTAGAGGAAGGCTTAAAAAATGCACCATAAGCTACATATTGTCATAGTCGATGATGAAATTGTCAATCTACTTTTATTAGAAAACATCGTTACAACAGAAGGTTACGAGCATGTTACTACTTTTAACAATGCTCCTGAAGCCTTAGCCTATATACAATCAAACAGCATTGATGCACTCATCACTGATTTTAATATGCCCGATATGGACGGCATAGAGCTTTTAGAATATGCAAAAGCACTCTATCCTGATTTGGTAAGCATTATGATTACGGCAAACAATGACAATGAAATGATGCACAAAGCACTTGAAACAGGTGTCACAGATTTTTTGTTAAAACCTATCTCCCCTGTAGTTTTCAAACTGCGTTTGTACAATATTTTAGAACTAAAACATTCATTGAGTATGACTCAATATTTTAATGAAACATTGACAACGAAAGTAGAAAAAGCAACTGTCGCATTGCAAAAAAGTGAATATGAGGCACTTGAAGTCCTTTCAAAAGCAGCAGAATATAAAGACCCGGAAACGGCTAGTCACATTGCAAGGGTTGCCCACTACTCTCAACTCTTAGCCAAAGCATGCGGTCTTTCAGCAAAAGAGCAAAATATTATTTATTATGCTGCTCCTCTGCATGACATCGGTAAAATTGGCATTCATGATGCCATTTTACTCAAACCGGGAAAACTCACAGCAGATGAATTCAGACAAATGCAAGAACACTCTAATATAGGTGCAAATATACTCCACGGAAAAGAAAATGTTTTTTTACAAGCTGGAGAAGTTATAGCACAGACACACCATGAAAAATATAATGGAAAAGGGTACCCAAAAGGGCTTAAAGGGGAAGCAATTCCTTTGTATGGTCGCATAGTGTCTATAGCCGATGTTTTTGATGCACTTACCTCAAAACGCCCTTATAAAGAGGCTTGGAGTTTTGAAAAAGCTTTAAATCTGTTGATGAAAGAAAAAGGGCAACATTTTGACCCGAAAATAGTTGACCTTTTTATACAAAACATTGACACAGTCAAAACTATTTATGAAAAATTTCAGGAAGATTAAGCTCTACTGATTTTTTCAAAAGAGACTAAATACTCACTCGTTTGCGAAGGAAACACTTTCACTAGATATTCTCGATTTTCTTTATCAACAACTCTGTTATTATAACTTTGAGTATTTTTCATAGCGACTATTATATCTTCTATCAATGATGTATCAAACTTTGCAAAAGCTTGTCCCATATTTGCAGTAGTATCTCCAAACTCACTTTTAAACTTTTCATTTGCATATTTTAGTTTTGTATCTGTATAAAATATTGCACTCGCATAAAATTCATTAAGAAAATTTTTGCACAATTCGCTTGTTTTAAGACTACATTGCAAATCTGTTTCAATCTGCTTTTGTCTTATAACTTGTTCCACTTTTAATTTTAACTCTTCAGGCGAAAAAGGCTTTTTGAAATAGTCTAAGATTCCAGCTTTATAAGCATCACGCATCACTTCTATATCTAAAGTGCTAGAAATCATAAACACGGGCAAATGAAAATTTTTCTCATCCCGTTTTATCTGCTTAAGTGCATCTAAGCCGCTCATATCTGGCATTTGCATATCTAAAAGCATTAAATCAACTTCTGATTGGGCAACAGTTTGAATTGCTTCTGCACCATTGCTTGCCTCAAGAATAGTATAGCCACAAGAAGATAAAATATTTTTCATCATTCTTCTAATAACACGAGAATCATCGACGATTAACAGTGTATAATTTGGATTAATTTGCATACTTTCTATAATAGCCAAAATCTCTTGTACCGTTAGATTTGCATTTTTTCCTTTAAGCAGGTAATCCAAAATGCCAAGTCTAAAAAGCTCATCTCTTCGCAAAAGATCATTTTCTGATGTAAATATAACAATTTTAGTTTCTTTATTCGCTTCTTTTATATCATCAATCAAGTCTTCACCATCCCCATCGGGAAGGTGCAAATCAAGAATGACAAGAGCTATTTCATTTTCTTGTAAGATGTCTCGTGCTTTTGCCAAATCATAACTTTGCAAACAAGTAAAACCTTTGTCTTGTAAGCGTGATGTCAAAGTATTGTTTATAACTCTTGAATCTTCAACTATAAGAATAGTAAAATTCTCATTTTTTATTCTTTGCTTTTCTTGTACACAACTAAACATATTTACATCCACTTATCTTTACTGAAATTTTTCTTATTATATCTTATTTGCAGATAATAATCAATATGGTTTTTTTATATTTTGTACCTAGGTTTTAAAGTTAATATTTTTTTTCGGAACCGGTACTTTAGTGCCGGCTGTTTTAGCTTTCCTGCCACTCTCAGTCCAGCCTAAAGGATGGGTTCCCAAATGCAGTAACTCCTCGGAACCGGTACTTTAATGCCGGCTGTTTTGCTTTCCTGCCACTCTCAGCCCACCCTAAAGGATGGGTTCCCAAATGCAGTGACTCCTCGGAACCGGCACTTTAGTGTCGGCTGTTGCAACTTAATTACCGTGCTTTATATTAAAAAGAGAGTCCACCGCCAAAACTTTGTGCAAAACTTGAATCCATATATCCAAACTGTGAGGATTTCATTCGCAGTTTTTCAATGTCGGCTTTACTTGAGATGCCTTGTGGACAAACTAAAGTACACTCGTTACATAAAGTACAATCCCAAACGCCGTTAGTTTGGATGGTGTCTATCTTTTCTTTTGGCTCTGCTTCACGCTTATCGCTTATGTATTTCCAAACACCTGTGAGTGCGAAAGGTCCTAGAAAGTCTGTATTTACAGCATATACTGGGCAGGCAGAGTAGCATGCCCCACATAATATACAATCACTTTGCAGGGCATTTATTTTTTCATCTTCGTGCGTAAGTTTTGCCTCTTTGTTATAGGTTTGCAACCATGTTTTTGCGCGTTTGTTTGTCTTTAAAGCTCTGTCCATATTGACAACCAAATCGCGTATGACTTCTACATTTTTCAGTGGCTCTATCACATCACCGGCTTGTACTTTATAGGCACAGGCAAGTACCTCTTTTTCATTCACGCGCATAGCACAACTTCCACAAACACTGCTTCGACACCCGCTACTGTAAGCTAACGAGTTGTCTTGTGTGGTTTTAATTGCCTCTAGCACTTCCAAAAGTGTTGCATCTTGCATATCTACATCGTACTCTATAAAGTCGTAATCTCTTTTTATACTTACTCTCATTACTCTACTCCTTTTTATCTTTGCCTTTTAGTCCGTCAAAGACAAGCAACCCGCACTGAAGTACCAATGCCATTAAGTTAAGAAAAAAGCTTTAGTTTTTCTTGGAACCTAGGTTTTAACCTAGGCCTTAGTCTTCAAAGACACAAAGCCCGCACTGAAGTACGGGTTCCCAAAAGCTAAACAAATTTTTAATTATTATTCTTCTGCCACAAAATGAGCGCCACAACTCTCTTTTCTCGCCAATGCACTCGCAACGACTACTTCACAAACATCAAGCATATTGCGAAACTCGATGAACTCCACAAGGTTAGTGTTATAGACTTTAGAACCATCTTTGACACCCATTTGAGGAAGTTGGTTTTGCAGCAGTTGTAGCTCTTCTTGTGCATTCAAAAGTTCACTCTCTTTTCTTATAATACCGACTTTTTTGTAAAACAGCTCGCCCACAAAGGTGCGTTTTTCATAAAAATCAATCTCATTTTTATACTCTTTGAGACTTTCTAAAAAGTTTGTTTCTTTTTTAAAATCAAAATCATTTTGACACTTATCATCACACAGATTAAAATTTGCCGCACTTTTTCCAGCTTCGCGTCCAAACACAATAATCTCTAAAAGGGAATTACCCCCGAGTCGGTTCGCTCCGTGAACTTTGTGATTTGCACACTCACCACAGGCAAACAAACCGCTCACACTTGTTTGTGATTTGTTATCGACTTCTATGCCGCCCATTGTGTAATGTGCGACTGCTTTTATAGGTATTAAATCTTTTACTGGGTCGACATTTTCATATAGCAAAGCAAGTTTTCGCTCTTGAGGCAGATTTTCATCTATGAACTGTTCACCCAAGTGACGAATATCTAAAAATACTTCTTCTCCTGCTAAAATCTGTTCATGAATTGCACGACTGACTTCATCTCTAGGTGCAAGTTCATTAGTAAAACGCTCTCCCTTGGAATTTAACAGATACCCACCTTCACCTCTGGCACTTTCACTGATTAAAATAGAAGAGTTTTTCAAGCCCGTTGGATGAAACTGCACGAATTCCATGCCAAGCAACTTTACTCCTGCTCGTTTTGCTGTTGCTATGCCATCACCTGTTGAAGCTGTCGAATTTGTAGAGTATTTGTCATATACGCGAGAATAGCCACCTGTTGCCAAAATAACACTTTTAGCAAAGAGATGTTCTATTTCTCCACTTCTTATATTAAGGATTAAAGCCCCGCAAACACTGCCATCTTTTTTGCATAACAAATCAACTAAATAACGCTCGTTCAACATCTCAATATCTTTTTGTAAACAACGCTCATAAAGTGTATGTAAGATTTTTAGTCCCGTATAGTCCTGTGCATAACAAGCGCGTGGAGCTGACGCTCCGCCAAGTCTTCTTTGAGCAATTTTTCCCTCAGGCGTACGCGAGAAACAGACACCGATTTCATCTAGCCAAGCAACTGCATTGGGTGCTTCACTGCACATGTAACGCACTGCTTCTTCGTTCGCTTGTCCGTGTGCGGATTTGAGTGTGTTTTGTATATGCTCCTCTATGCTGTCAGGGCTGATATTGCCTAAAGCCGCATTCATCCCGCCCTGTGCCATACATGTTTGGCTTCTAGTCGGGTATTCTTTTGTTATTACCCGCACATTAACACCCGCATTTTTTGCGGCAAGAGCTGCTGTGAGTCCTGCTCCGCCTGCACCTATTATTAATACATCTGTTTTCATTTTTTCATCCATTTTTATACTTCTCAACAAATCAGCCAGCACTAAAGTACGGGTTCCGGATTTTTCGCCACTCTCAGCCCACCCTAAAGGATGGGTTCCGTAATTTCTTGGAACCGGTACTTTAGTGCCGGCTATTGCAACTGTCTTACATGTAACACAAAAAGATATCCTACAAACTGTTCTTTATATTCTCGCATACATTCTTTATAAGTTTTCTTCTTGCTTCAACCGATGTCCAAGCAATATGCGGTGTCATATAGAGTCTCTCTTTATGTGTTACATGTAACAGGGGGCTTTCTAACGGTAACGGCTCTTTTTCAAATACATCTAGTCCAAAGAAAATATTTTTCCCATCGACAAGCTTAGCAACCCCGGCTTCATTGATGATACCTCCGCGTCCTAGATTTAGAACAACCGCACCCTCTTTACATGTTAACAGTTGTTCATAATCCAAAAGGTTGGCAGTTTTATCATTAAGTGGTGCGTGAATGCTGATGATATCGCATGTTTTTAAAAGTTCATCAAGATTTACGCGTTGAAAATCTTCATTGCGATTTACTCCACTTGTGGAGTAGTAACAAACTGCCGAACCGAAGCATTTTGCTATATTTGCAACACCTCTACCTATAGCACCCAAACCAATTATACCCCATTTTTTTCCTTTGATTTCAAAAAAAGGCTGGCTCACATCAGTAAAAATTTTACTTTTAGAATAGTTCCCATTTTTTACGACCTCATCATAATATCGTGAATGTCCTAAAGAATAAAAAAGCATTGAAAAGGTATGCTGTATAACCGAATTGGTTGAATACCCAGCCACATTTTTTACAGTTATACCTAACTCTTTTGCAGCTTTTAAGTCAACATTATTTGTTCCTGTTGCTGCTACGCATATAAGTTTAAGTTTTTTTGCCGCTTTCATATACTCACGAGTTATAACAACTTTGTTTGTTACTATAACATCGGCATCCGTTATACGCTTTTGTATTTGTTCTGGTGCAGTCGTTTTATAGTTTTCAACACTGCCGAGTGCATCAAAACAAGATAAATCTGTCTCTCCAAAAGTGAGAGTATCGAGTAAAACTATTTTCATTTACATATCTCTGATTTTTGTTATCAACTCTCGTGCTTTTTCTAAGGCTGCATCTACCTGATCAAAAACAAGAGCAACTGCCAAACGGCGTCCTTTATGTGCCTCTGGTTTGCCAAAAATTCTTACAAATGAATTATCACTAAAGAGGCTCTCATCTACATCAACAACTGGTGCAAATGAATCTTTTTCACTTTTAAAAGCAGCCGATGCGCCATCACCGTAAAAAGTAAAACCTAACGGCAATCCTAAAACAGCACGAAGATGCAAAGCAAATTCACTTTGGCTTTGTGTGATGAGTGTTACCATTCCCGTATCGTGCGGACGAGGTGACACCTCGGAAAAATAAACCTCATCTCCTTTGATGAAAAGCTCAACACCAAAAAGCCCTTGACCGCCAAGACCATCTGTGATATCTTTTGCCATTTTTTGTGCTTTTTCTTTTGCAACTTCACTCATCTGCATCGGTTGCCATGAAAAGACATAATCACCATCGCGTTGTTCATGTCCGATAGGCTCACAAAAAACAGTCTCTTTGGAGTTACGAGCCGTAAGCATCGTAATCTCATAATCAAAATCAACAAATGCTTCAACGATTAATTCACTCGCATCGCCTCGTGCCTCTTTTGCTGTTTCCCATGATGCAGGAATATCTTCTTCACTTTTTGCTATGCTTTGTCCGTGTCCCGAAGAACTCATAACAGGTTTGATTACACAAGGAAAGCCAAGCTCTTTTGCTGCACTAAGCATACCTTCTTGCGTTGTCACAAATCTATATGGCCCTGTTTTTAGCCCTAAGACTTCTGCTGCAAAAGTACGAATGTTTTTTCTGTTCATCGTTTTACTGACGGCATTGGCATTTGGGATGACATTATAGCCTCTATCTTCTGCTGCAAAAAGAGCATCAATGTTGATAGCTTCAATCTCAGGCAAAATATAATCAGGCTTTTCACGATAGATAATCTCTAAAAGAGCCTCTTTATCAAGCATATTGACAACATGAGAACGGTGGGCTACTTGATGTGCCGGAGCGTTTTCGTATCTGTCAACAGCAATTGTTTCAAGACCTAATCGTTGTGCTTCTATGATGACTTCTTTTCCTAGTTCACCAGAACCAAGTAACATGATTTTTTTTGAATTTGATTTGAGTGGGGTTGAGAATTGCATATGTATAATTCCTTCAATTTTATTAAATGAATTATACACTATTTTTAGCCCAGATTAAAACTGACATTTTCTTGGAACTTAGTCTTTAAAGACACAAAGCCCGCACTAAAGTACGGGTTCCGATAAAGCTACTTATTGTTTTAAGCCTAGAAGTGTCTGAAGAAGCTGATCTGAAGTTGTAATCGTTTTTCCATTTGCCTGAAAACCACGCTGAATGATGATAAGTTGCGTGAGTGCACGAGAAAGATCAACATTTGAGGCTTCAAGCGCAGAACTTTGAATAAATCCGCGTCCTGCCGTTGCAGCCGTACCGATAATTGGATCACCTGAGTTGGCAGTTTGATTATACACATTACCACCTTCACTTGACAATCCTTCATTATTTGTAAATTTCGCCATTGCGACTTGTGCTAAACCAAAAGAACGACCATTAGAGAATGAACCGACTAAAGTACCACTTTGATCAATTCTAATACCTACTAAATCACCACCGGTAAAACCATCTTGAGATATTCCTGATGTTGAAGAACGAGAATCAAAACTTGTCATACCATCAAATTTATTCGCCGTTCCAAAAGAGAGTCCTACCTGTTGATTCGGTGCCGAACCATTATTTCCAGAAAATGAAATATTTGGTGGATTATATGTTGCAAGAGATCCATCATTATTAAACCGTATAGAACCTGTTTTTTCATTTGTAGGGGCAACAGTGTCAATAGTTGCAGGACTTGGAACAGATACTTTCATATTCCATGTACTTCCTGTTGAACTATTTACAGAAACTTTTCTAAACTCCATTCTTAAGGTATGTTTTGAGCCAAGAGAATCAAAAATATCTATAGAACTTGAATGTGTTGCAGCTTCAAAACCTTGAGAAAATGCTTTTCCTGTTGTACCCGTTGGTAATACAGAGTTAAGCGCTTCCATATTTCTTGTAAAACGAGTATTTTCAGTCACGGTAGCACCACCTGGGTCGGTTGTTAATGCTGTAATATTTAAACTAATATCATAAGCATCCGCACCGCCACCAGGATTAGTAATTTCAAATTTCCCTTGATCATTAACACTAATCTCAATATTATTATCTGTAGTGGCTGTATCTCCTGAGCCGTCAGCATCATAAGCACGAGCTTCCTGTTCCATTGCATAACGCAAATCAGCCATTGTTGTGAAAGTTTTATCAGCACCTGTAGCAGAGGTAGAACCTGTTGGATCATATTGGTATCTATATGCCGTCACGCTATCATCTGATGCCGTTAGCCCACTATTTGTATTTCCAACAGAAGCAATTTGAACATTATGAGAAGCCGTTACACTTGAATTTGGGTTTGTTAAAATAATTTTATTATTTACAGAATCATACGATGCACTAATTCCGGTTATAGCAGTCTGTGCGTTTATCGCTGAAACATATCTATTTGCATTCACAGAAGCACTATCATTTGCTCCACCACCGGTACTTGTGATTTGTTTAGTCGTCCCGTCATCAAGCGTAAATGTAATGTCTAACTCTTTTGCTGTACCAGAGCTCGCTGCAACTGTATTTGTAGCTGTTGATGTTGAATCAACAAATGAAGCCCATATACCCTGTCCAGCTTGTAAAGAAAAGGCCTCTCCCGATTCATTATACATCACTCCTACATCTCCTGATGCTATAGGATTTCCATTAGCATCTACTGCCGGAGGTGTAGGTGCTGCTGGTGGTGTGCCACTTGCTACTTTATATGCCGGAGAGAAGCTCTCAACCAAAGCACCAGAATTAAGATTTGCTTTAAGTACCACATCTTGTGTTGGACTTGCTGGTGTTGTTAAACCAGGTGGGATATTTATATTTTCTATTGGTGCAGTAGAATCCACTTTTCCCGTAACCGGGTCACGGAGCCATCCTTGTGCGATAAAGCCGTTATTATCCACAAAATTTCCACCTGCATCAAACTTAAAGTCTCCATCACGAGTATACTTATAAGTATTTCCTCCATCTGGAGAAATAATAAACAAACCGTCTCCCTGAATAGCCATATCCGTATTTTTATCGGAGTTTTGAATACTTCCTTGTGAAAATATCCGCGTCATTGAACTCACAGTAGAGCCAAGCCCGACTTGTACAGGGTTTTTCCCACCAAGTGCTCCTTGCGGGGCAGTTGCTATAGATCTCGTTTGTGCCAAAAGATCTGAAAAATTTGCACGAGAGTATTTAAAGCCTATCGTATTTACATTCGCAATATTATTTGATTCTACATCCATCGCGGTTTGATGCGATTGAAGTCCGGAAATACCGGAAAAAAGTGATTTTAACATATTAAACCCTTTAGTTACTATTTCTCTTAAGTAAGAAACTTTCTGTGAGTATTCCTAGCATAAATCATTCCAACTTTAGAATTATTTACCCATACTTAATGCTTTTTGTATCATTTGATCAGCCGTAGTAATAGACTTTGAATTTGCATCATAAGCACGCTGCAAAACTATTAAATCTGTCAATCCATAACTCATTTGTACATTTGAACCCTCTAATTTAAAGTTTTGTATATTTGTACCAATAATATTGTTTCCATTTTTATCTTTAAAAAACAAGGGAGTGCCACTATTAGATGACTCTTCAAATCTGGTTCCACTTATTCTATTTAGTCCTTGATCATTTTGAAAATGGTATACTGCAATTTTACCGACACTACTCTGCATACCATTTGTAAAAGTTGCGATGACTTCACCATTTTCATTTATATCATAACCATTTAAATCACCACCTATCGTACCATCAGCACTGCTTGATGCACTTAATGGTGAATTTCCAATTGCAACGACACCGCTAAAATCACTCCCTAAATCAATGGCAATAGGTGCCCCGTTATTATCAATAGATGTTAAGGTAGTAGAAACCAACCCTCCGGCTTCATCAAATGTAGCTTGTGCATTTTGTGTATCATAAATTGTTGTGCCATCCAAACTTTTTGTTGTTGCCACTATATCCCATTGTGTACCTATGGCTGGCTGCGAGGCAGAGCGTGTAAAAATTAGTTGTAGCTCATTTCTGTTACCCTGAGGGTCAATAACACCAGCACTCATCGTCCTTGTTGCAGACTCTATACCAATATTTCCGGAAAATGTGGCATTTGTTGTAGATTCAGGTGGGTAAATCAAAGATTTTGGAAAATTAAGTTTTTCTTGCGCACCAACATCTTTTAATGGAACTTCTGCTAATTGCGTTGTTAATGTGTCATTCGCAATATTACCACCCATCGTTCCAAGCACATGATAGCCGTCTTGTGTAACTAAATCATTATTTTTATCAAAAGTGAAATTCCCATCACGCGTATATAATGGTTCTCCTCCTCCCTGAATTCCAAACCAACCATCATCAAAAAGTGCTAAGTCTGTACTTTTGTCACTTAACATAAACGAACCTTTTTCCATCATCATAGGTGATGCTTGAACTGTTGAACCAAGCCCAATGCTACTATTTACCGAAGAACTAGCGGGGTCAGATGTTGCAAGCATACTGTCAAATAAGGAAGAGAATTCGTAAGTATTACCTCGAAAACCAACTGTATCAATGTTGGCTAAATTATTACTCACTACATCTATACCCGTAGAGTTAGTTTTTATTCCTGAAATTCCTGTATAAAATGCCTGAATCATAATAAAGCCTTAGTACACTTCTTTTATATTTGCAAGAGAAACATAGTTAGAACCTAACTTGAGATAAGTGTTGTCACCATCAAAACGAACAGACTCAATAGGGTAAGCACCCAATCGTGTTTGTTGCGTATCTCCGTTGGTATCGGTATATTGTGCATTCACATGATAAATTGCACTATCTGCTTGATTTCCCGCGGTATTGCTACCATCCCATGTGAATTGATAAACACCTGCTGGATTACTACCAACATCTAAAGTTTTTATCGTATTACCATTTGCATCTGTAATAGAAACAGTGCCTTGTTCAACTGCCTTTGGAAAATAGACTTCAAAAGTACTATCTGTCCCTTTATCATGTGTTATAGCATCGCTACCAAGGTCTGCAGTTTTACCAATTGCAGCAATTGTTGAAAATTGTTGTGAACTCCCCAATGAAGTTGTCAAATTTTCCAAAGCGGTATTTGTATTATCTGCCGATTCTAAGGACGCAAGTTGAGATGTCTGTGTCAAAATTGTCTCTGTATCCGTAGGTTTTGTTGGATCTTGATACTGAAGTTCTGTTAAGAGTAACTTCATAAAATCATCTTTTCCTAAAGTACCCTTGGGGTTAGTAGTACTGTTCGTTGCGGACGATAAGGCTGAAGTCGTCCCTGTTGTTGCATTTATTGCCATAATTTACTCCTTCATTTATTTTATGCGTAGTATGGAACTACGATTTCTAAAGAGCTTAGAATTACTTCATTACTCTCATTTGTCTCAAAATAATTATATTCATTATTCGCTTGTTGTTGCTGTCTATGTTGTTCTTGCTGACGAGCTTGCGAATTATCACCTTGAGGAGTGCTGTTAAAACTTAAGGAAGCATTATTTATTCCATTATTTTGTAACTGCACTTTCAAGTCATTGGCATTCATAGCCAAAGTGTTTATAGCTGTGTTATTTGAACTAAGACTAATATGCAGATTTTTTCCACGCTGTACTATAGTTAGGTCAATTTCACCTAGTCTTTGTGGGTTTAGTTGCACTTTCACTCTTGTAAATGGAGATTTATAGTCTTGTATTGCAGATTTTACATCCTGAGACAAATATTTTACCATCTGTTTCGCTTCATGCAGTTTTACCTCGAAACTGTCTGCTTTTGCAACTTGAAAGGCGTCTGTTTTTGTCTGAGTATCCGTTGCATCATCGGTGCCATTTTTCAAAAGTGCTGCCAAAGACTTATCAGCCTCT
This sequence comes from Sulfurimonas sp., assembly GCA_026988235.1. Lineage (GTDB taxonomy): Bacteria > Campylobacterota > Campylobacteria > Campylobacterales > Sulfurimonadaceae > Sulfurimonas. The sequence goes on along the minus strand of JALSLQ010000031.1, from coordinate 20,083 downwards.
TTTAATGCGCGCGGTGCTATTACTTTGGCAGTAGCTACTGAAAAATCTGCTGTCAGCCCAATATCATTTTTTGAACCTTTTTCCCCACGAAGCAATAATTTCAATGTCTCATCAGCTTTTTGTTTTGGATTTTTTTGATGTGATATCAAACTATTCACTTTAGTATCTACAATCTGCTGCGTTGTAATTTCAGGCATTGTATTTTGTGCCTTAAATAAAGGAGTGTTTTTAGCCACTTCTTTTTTTGGCAGTTGTATATCATCCTGTACCTTTTCACTATCAGCAAGTTGTATACTTTGTGGTTTATTTTTCTTAACTGCAATTTCCACAGCTGTATCATCACTTTGCTGTATTACTTCTTGTTTTATATCTTTGCTTACATGTAAAGGTGCTTTTTGCTCATTCTCAGACTTTGTTATTTTTACATCAGTTTTTGGTATTTGTGCTTTTACCTCTTCAAGCGAAATTTTTGAAATGTCTAATCCAATTTTTTTTGCAATCTGAACAAGTCCATTTAAAGTTTTTGGCAGAGCATCAATCTCAGTTTTTTTAAAACCTTCACTTTGCACAATTTTATCTTTTAAAAATTGTTTTGCTTGTTTTATAAGTACTTTTAAATCTTCCGGTGACATGCCTAGGCTTATGCTTGGATCCAGTTCCAGATTCTCTAATGCTAATGCATCCTCTTTAGAAAGTAACTTTATAGGAGCTTTTTCATCTCCAAAAGCAAGAATAAGTGACCCATTTTGAATAATTTTATCATCTACTACCTGTGTCCCTTTTAGCAGTGATGCAAAAGAAAGTGCCCCTTCCTTTTGCTCTGGCGGTGCCGTATTTAATGGGGATATTGGGGAGGAAGTCTCTTTTTTAATATCTAATGAAACCATACACTACTCCTATACTTCTAAAAAGAATTTTAAAAAATATAGCATTTATTGTTCCATAATTCTTTATATTTTTAAAGAGATGTCGATATTGTACATATGAAAAGTATATTTTTGGCACTCTTGCCACTCTTGGTCTTTGGGGAAACTATTTATAATACAAAAGTATCAAAAGAAAATGTTCAAGCTATGCACAACCCTAAAATAAAATGCAGATGGGTATGCGATAAAAAAATCTATAAAGAGCAAAAAATCTCAGAAGCAGTTTCTTTTTATAAACATTCCAAATATTATAAATTTAGCAAGAAAATTAGTAATCCCTAGTAAATCTGTCCAAACAGTGAAGTTCATTTTTAAAAAAAGTACTTACACTATCTTGCATATTTTCTAAAATAGCCTTAGATGTTTCACCATCTATTGGGTAACTGAGCAAAAAAGAGTCTAAATATTTTGCAAAAAAATCATCAAACATTTTTTTGACGATTTCTGCTCCATATTTATCTGTATAGGGAAGGACAAAAAAGTAATTTCCTTCATCATTAGATATAGAATCAGAAGAACGCAATATTTCAAGCAAGGAAGCATCCACTACGCTTTGTTCAATCCCCTTAAAATCACAATACAACAATGTGAAGCTCTCGGCGCGATTTTCATCTAAACGATCAGATATTCCTATATTTAAGTCCACCAAGTGTTTAAAATTATCAAATGAAAAATGTACCCCTGCCATATTTCGCTCCTTTTGTAAAAAATTTCTTTAGTATAACAAAAAACTACTTTTTAATAAGATGTGCAAAATCTTCTTTGCTTTTATAACCCATAATTTTTGTAAATTTTGTGTCATCTTTATAATCAATAATATAGGTTACAGGTACAATAGGCGTAGCAAATCTTTTTGGGAGTACCGCTTCATCTTTGTTGAGTATGAGCGGAATATAATACTTATGTATATTTGTGTTTATTTTTTCTTTTGCAAGGACTTTTTTTTCTAGTTTTCTACACCATGGGCAGTAATTCGTAACCTGTATCATCAATATAGGTTTTTGAGCTTTTTTTGCTTTTGCAAGTGCTACACTATAAACAGTTTCATATCCATATTTTTTTGCAAATTCTTTGTAAGACTGGGCAAAAGAGAGTGTTACCAAAAGTGCAATTAATAGTAATTTTTTCATTCTTCATTATCCTCTATGTATTGGTCTTTAAAATCTTCTAAAAGATACTCAACCGTATCTATAATATCTTCATCCATATTTTCTATCTCCGAAATATCGCCTTTTTGATAGGTAATTGCAAAAACTTCTGCGCCGTCATCAAGTCTTTTGACATCTTCACTGACTAAAAGTCTTGTTCTCAATACTAATTGTTTACCGATGGCAATACGGTCTATGACAATTGCCATAGCTCTTTGGGAGTAGCCTTTTGTATTAATACCAAGTTCATCCGTATAAGATTTAAGTATTTTTGTAATTTTTTCTTTATACTTAGGCGGTACTTTATCTGTGTGAATTTCTACCAAAGGGTAAACACTCTTAAATTTTGTCAACACAAAAGGTGTTTGGGCAAACATAAGTGTACATGTAAAGAGTGTTATCAGTAAAATTTTCATAATATTTTTTCCTTCTTAGTCATTAAGGGCTACCAATTCACCTCTTTTTAACTTTGCAATTTTTCCCCGAAATTTTCGTATATAAAAGGCTTTTTCTTCAAAACTGATGTTTGAAGCGATATTTACCTTTTTGAGTTCTCTTTCATAATACCTCGTTAAAAAGGTAATTAGCTCTGCATCTAAAGCATATTCATCTTTTAGCGAAACTATAGTATTGTCCACCATTATAGCCATAACTTCCGGTGCATCTTGCTTACCCTGCAAAACTAGTGAAAATTCATAAGAGTGAAATTGTAGTAAACTCGGGTCAATAACATCCAAAACTTGTTCAATGTACTCTGGCTTTTCTAAAATTGTTTTAATTAAGGAAAGCTCCCACATGTCTCTATGGGTATAATTTTTCTGTTGTGGCACAGATGGCATCTGTACATTTGTTTGACTATTAAGTTTCAAGAGTGATGGCGAAATTCCAAGCCCTCCCAAACGTGAAGCAAGATAAGTCTTGTACTCTTCTTGAAGCATAGGAGAGAGGGTTTTAAGATAGGCTATGCCTTCTTGCATACAAGATTCTTTTGCTTTTGGATCTTTAAGATTATAAAGCGAAAGAATTTCATCAAGTACAAATTCTATAAATGGTTTTGTATCTCGAAACATATTATTTAACTCTTCAACACGCCCTTCTTTGACCATATCTGCTGGGTCAAGCCCTTCGCCAAAAACAACAACACCCCCGTTAAAACCTGAAGCACTTAAAAGTTTTGAAGCCTTGAGTGCTGCCGCACGTCCTGCTTTGTCTCCATCATACGCCATCACAACACGAGGCGAGCCTTTTCTTAGCAACGGCAGATGCTCATGCGTTAGTGCAGTTCCAAGCGTTGCCACGGCATTATCAAATCCGGCTTGATGGAGCATAATAACATCAAGATAGCCTTCTGTTATTATGATTTCCTGTTTTTTATGCAGACTTTGTTTTGCCAAATGATAAGCATACAAAAGACGAGACTTGTTAAAAAAAGCTGTTTCGGGAGAGTTGACATATTTTGCCTGATGCCCTGTAATTGTTCTGCCTCCAAAACCGACAATACTGCCGTTTGCAGAAAAAATAGGAAAAGTTATTCGCTCAACAAAGCGTGCATAGGTCTGATTACGTTCTTGATTGTAGCCCACCACACCCATGTCAATTGCCTCTTTTATAGCAAACTGCTGTGACTTTATATAATCAAGGGTGGCATGAGACTCAGGCGCATAACCGATACCGAATTTTTCCACACTACTTTCATAAATACCACGTTCTTTAATATAACTCAGTGCCGTCTGATTTTGGGTTAAAAGACTTTGGTACCATTCGTTGAGTTTATCCATAACCTGTGAGCGTGGTTTGTTATGTTTGTTATCGGTATAGGTAAGAGTAAAGTTATAAGATTCTGCCAGTTTTTCCAAAGCTTCAGGATAGTTAAGCTTTTCATATTCCATCACAAATTTAACAGCATCACCACCGGCTCCACAACCAAAACAGTGAAATATTTGTTTTTGCGGGCTTACTACAAAAGAAGGAGATTTCTCCTCATGAAAAGGGCAAGGTGCTTTAAAATTACCGCCTGCTTTTTTAAGCTCAATATAGCTTCCTACAACATCAACAATATCAAGTCGTGCCTTGAGGGCTTCTATGGAGTCTTGCGCAATCATGAAAGAATTATACTATGATATTTTTAAGATTAAGGCTAAAAGTTGTCCCTTTGTTCACTTCACTTTGTAGCGAAATATCTATACCTATCTCCTCACAAAGCTTTTGGACAATATGCAAACCTATGCCTATCCCTCGTTCTTGTTCTTTATAAAATCTTTCAAAGACACGCTTAGGGTTTTTTATTCCTTTCCCCGTATCTTCTATTATCAGTAGGTCATCACTAACTTTTATGAGAACTTTGCCCTCTTTTTTATTATATTTGGCAGCATTTGAAAGCAGATTATCTATTATTCGTGTAAAAGCGTCTTTGTTTACATGTAAGGATGTATTTGGCACTTCTGTCTCAAAATGAATTGCTTTGTAATTGCTATCTATCAGCGATACTCTCTCCTGCAATAGTTTTTCTAAATCGAACAACTCTTTTTGTGCTGCATGCGAATGTAGATAGACTCGAAGATTTGACTGTAGATTTAAAATATTTTGCACAGAACTTTCTATTCTGTCAATTTTTTTATTTTTACCTGTTTCAGTTTTGAGCATTGAGATGTTAAGGCGAAGCGTTGCAAGAGGCGTATTAAAATCATGTAAAATATCTTTTATAAACTCCTCCGTTACATGTAAAGCCTTTCTCAGCGGTGAGAGTGCATACAGAGCAAACAATGCAGATAAGATTGCAATAACCAATATAACAATTAATAAATTCATAAAAAGAGTTTTTTGTAAAGCATTAATTTTTTGCATATACTTCTTTTTTGGCAAGTAAACTTTAAGACTATTTTTTCTTGAGTTTGGAATAGAAAAATAGGCACTCAAAATATCATCACCTTTATAAAGCTTATAAAGTTCATACTCTTTTTTAGGTACAAAATCGAGTTGAAATTCACTGCACTTTAAAGAAAAACTACAAAGTCGCATTTTTGAAAAAATATTCTCATCAAGTGTTTGCAGTTCTTTTTGATAATTAAGAAAAAAAAGTGCCCCTACCAAGAGTGTTTGAGATAAGAAGAAGAGAAAAAAACTCTTCAATAGGGACTCTTTTTCAACTTTTTTCAAGAACATACCCAATCCCACGAATATTTTTTATAGATAAACCTGTAATGTGCTTGAACTTATTGAGTGCAACTCGTAAGGTTGCATCAGATGGGTTTATAAGACAATCCATTAAAATAGTTTTATCCAAAACATTACCGATATTTTGCATAAAAACAGCACACAAGCACTCTTGAACTTCTCCAAGAGCTACTATTTTATCGTCTATATAAAGTTCTTTTTTTTCTGTAACATATCTTAAGTTTTTATACTCTATATCTTTGTTTACTTGCAATAATTTTGCATTTACGCGAATAAGCAGTTCTTCAGGAAAAAACGGTTTTTTGAGATAATCATCAGCACCAATTTCAAAAGCTTTGGATATTGAGTTCAAATCAACTAAAGCACTTATGAAAATAGTTGGCGTACTATCTTCTGCATTGCGTAGACTCTCTAAAAGTTCTAAGCCGTTCATATCAGGAACATTAATGTCAAAAATGTATAAATCATATGCATTGTCATATGATGCATCAACGGCATCATTCCCGTTATGCACCACATTTACTTTATAACTGTGACTTTGCAAAAGCTCGCGTAAAGTTTCGGCAAGCACTTCATCATCTTCAAGCAATAATATATGTTTTTGCATCTTGTATGTCCTAAAAATAATATCCTAATTTGATAGAAGTTGCATTGTCACTCGCACTGTCGCTTAATCCATAGGCATAAGAGAATGTGCTAAACCAGTGCGTATTAATACTATAGTATCCATATGCAGAAACTGTTCTAATTTTTTCAATACCTACATAAATACTGTCTGCAGTGTTATATGCCCCACTGATATACAATTTATTTGTCAGATAATATCCTAAACCACCGCTAAAGGCATTTGTGTTTTGATACGCTACAGTTCCTGCTATATCATCATCATTAATCATTGTGTAATTATAGCCACCAAATATATTTGCTTTGCCTTGAGTATAACTTATATTTGCTGAGGTAGTGTAATCTGTGTTGTTATTGTTAAGGGATGTATTATAAGTTGGGAGAAGTGCACCGGCACCTAAGCGAAATGAAAGTGATTTTGTCGGTTTAAACTGGTAAGAAGCCCCTATAAATGAGTCATTCATTCCATTTTCACTATACCCATTTCCATCCGTTTTATAGTATGAAGTTGATGCCTGTAATGAAAACTGTTTATAGTAATAATCAACTTGGAGGGAACTAGAATAGGTATCTGTTTTATTGAGAGAAGCGTAGTTAAATCCGGTGTAGTTTGCACCAACAATTATGTCATAATGATGTGGCGAAATAAGCATTTTTTTTGTACAACCGTTTATGTCGACTAAATCGGTTAATGGGGTATTTGGGCACTGGTCTATGCTGTCATCAACTCCATCCATATCTAAGTCTGAATAAGCAAAAAGGCTTGTAGATAACAACCCCAACATCATAAATAGTAACATTTTTTTCATTTTTTTCTCCTAAGAAATCAATCATCTCATTAAGCTATGGAGATGATTGATATGTAAAATTTTTATTATCTGCGTTGCATCATGTTTGTATTCATGCTTGGTGCGCCTCCGCCTGCACCACCAGCGCCACCAGCACCACCAGTTTGTATAAACTGGTTCCCTGCCTGCTGTTGCATCATGTTTTGAGTATTATTCATCTGCTCATTAGTTTGCATTTGCATCTCTTGCGCATGCTCTTGCGTTCTTGTACGAGTCATATCGCCCATAGCTTCACCATTTTGAGATGTTTGCATTTTACTCTGCATTTCTTGTATAGCTGCCATACGATCTTCTTGATTCATCTGCATAAGTTTTTGTTTGAACTCATTCATAAGTTGTACACGTTCTTGTGCAGGTGCTGATTGAATTGCTTCAATTTGTGTATCGACAGTAGTTGTCGTATCTGTTGGAGCAGTATCATCTGCCATTCCTAATGTAAAAGCCCCTATCAATGCTGCTAATAGAACGATTTTAGTTACTTTCATTTCAAATCCTTTATGTTTTGATGTTGGTATTATCACACAACAAAGTTAGCGGAGTATTAGCACTTTCGTCTGGATTAAAAGAATAAGCTCCATAAACTATCTAACTTTATTTCTTTTTTCCGTAAAATAAAAAATAAGTAGACGGTAAAATAAGGAGTGTTAAAAGCGTTGAACTAATAATCCCTCCAGCGATAACAACCGAAAGCGGATATTGTATCTCACTCCCGACACCTGTTGCAAAAAGAAGTGGTAAGATACCAAATAGAGCAGTAAATGCCGTCATTAGCACTGGACGCAAACGCAGTAGTGTGGCATCTTTTAAGACTATTTTTAAATCTACATCCGGAAATCGTCCCCGTAACTCATCAATGAAGCTTACTAAAACTATACCGTTGAGTATCGCTATAGCAAAAATTGCCAAAAAGCCTACAATAGCCGAAACCGAGAGGTAAACACCGCTGAGAACAAGAGCAATAATACCGCCTATAAAGCCAAAAGGAACATTTAATAAAATCAACAATGACTTTGAAATGGAATTAAATGCCGTAAAAAGTAATAAAACGACGAGAAAAATTGTGATAGGTATGATAAGCATCAATCTTTGTGTCGCCTCTTTCATATTTTTAAAACTTCCTGCCCAACTCATATAATACCCTGTAGGCATTTTTACTTTTGCTTTTATAATGCTGTTTGCTTCTTTGACAAAAGATGCCATATCTCGACCCTCTACATCCATAGAAAGTACCATATAACGACTTAAATTTTCACGCTTTATAAAAGAAGCACCCTGCTGTACTGTAATGTCGCATATTTCATCAAGAGTAACCACTGTACCGTTCTTTGCACGGAGTGTCACTTTCTTTATAGCTTCTATATCTTTTTTTGCACCCTTAATTTTTGGTACAATGGCAAAACTACGAATACCCTCAAGCTTTTGTGTTACGCTTGCTTCTCCGATACCGTATCGAATCACATCCATAACCTCATCAACACTAATGCCGTATCTTGCAAGTGCCAAATAATTTGGCTTGATTTTTATTTGTGCCTGACCGAGTTGCGTCTCAATTTGCATCATTTTTAGACCATCTACATTTTTAATGGCATTTTGAATATTCTTCGCTATTGCATCAAGCGTTTTTTGATTTTCTCCATATATCTTTATGGCAAGCTCAGCTTTTACACCTTCAAGTAACTCTTCTATACGCATCGCAATTGGCTGTGTCGGTACAAACTGTACAAAGGTAAACTGATGCTCCAAATCTTCACTCATTTTGTTTGTGAGTGCCGGTAAATCTTTAATGTTTTCAGCTTTGAGTGTGAGCAGGATTTCCATATAATTAGGCTGTGCCGTTTCCCCTTTTTCACTTCGCCCTATCATAGACAACACGGATGCAATCTGCTGAGGGTAGTTTTTGAGTATATACTTTTCTATTTTTTTTGCCGTTTGGGTAGACTGGGTCAATGAAGTTCCTGGAATGGCTATAACTCTATACATAATGGACTCTTCATTGAGCGTTGGCATAAATTCCCTTCCCTGCTGTGATAGAACGTAGGCTAACACAACAAAAACAACACTCACAAAGAGTAAAATTTTCTTCCCATTATCAAGTGCTACCAACAACAATGGTGTATAAAACTTTTTAATCACGCGCATCACAGCATTCTCAGATTCATGAGCAGGCTTTAAAAGCAATAAAATCAAGACAGGCACCAAAACAAGTGCCACAAACAAAGAACCAAGCATAACAAAGACGATGTTTATTGCCATCGGAGCATAAAGTTTTCCGGCAAGTCCACCAAGAGATAAAAGAGGAATAAACACCGCGGCAATAATTAAAATCGCAAAAGTTATAGGTACTGCCACCTCTTTTGCAGACTCCATAACAATGTCTAATTTTACATATGGCTTTTCACTTGCTTGTGCTTCATGCAATTTTCTAAAACTGTTTTCAACCATAACAACAGTACCATCAACTATCATTCCAACGGCAATGGCGAGTCCGCTTAAACTCATAAGATTTGCACTCACATTGTAATACTGCATGAGTAAAAATGCAATCAGTAGTGAAACAGGAAGCGATAAAATAACGATAAACGCCGAACGAAATTCAAACAAAAATAAAAACAAAACGATAGAGACTAAAATAATCCCTGTTATCAATGCTTCTGTCATCGTGCTGACTGCTTTATGTGTTATTTCTGTCCTGTCATAAAGTGTATGGATGCTCACGCCTTTTGGAAGTGCGCTATTGACAGTCGCAATCCTCTCTTTGACCCGTTCAACCACTTTTGCTGCATTTGTAGCACTTCGTTGTAAGACCATGCCCATCACAGCCTCTTTGCCATCTATACTAATAGAACCAAAACGAGGAGCTTTTCCTTCTTGCACCTTAGCTACATCGCCTATTGTAACAGATTGTCCGTCAAAACTTTTTACCACTGTATTTCTAATATCATCAAGTGTTTTATATAGACCTGCCCCGCGAATAAGATACTGTTCTTTATTAAATTCCAAATACTGCCCACCTGCTGCCTGATTTGATTTTTGCAAAGCACGCACAATATCTTCATAAGTAATGGAAAAATCTTGCAATTTTTTTGTGTCAATCAAAACATTATATTGTTTCTCATATCCACCCCAACCGATGACCTCTTCAACACCACTTACACTTTTAAAAAGAGGTGTTACTATATACTTTTGCATCTCTTTTAATTGGCTCAGTGTATATTTTCCTGTGCTGTCATGAATCTCATACCAAAACACCTGACCCAAGCCCGTCGAGTTTGGACCGAGAACTGGTTTTCCCCAACCTTTTGGTATGCTCACGGTAGAGAGTCTTTCACTCACTAGCTGTCTTAAAAAATATATATCCATATCGTCTTCAAAAAAGACACTGACATACGAGAGTCCAAAAATGGAGTTTGAAAGTATTAGCTTTACTCCTGCCATACCAGAGAGTGCTGACTCTATCGGGTAGGTCACAAGCTTTTCTATATCTTCTGCTGAATTACCGGGGCTTTCTGTGAAAATAACAACCTGCTTGGGCGTTATATCGGGAAAAGCATCGACAGGTATATCTTGATACGCTTTATATCCAAAGGCTGAAATAGCCAAAAACAGTACAATAACAAGTACTTTATACTTTAATGAAAGTTCTATAAGTTTATTTAACATATTTTATTCCTAATCCCCATCGCCAAGAGAAGACTTAAGCAGTGCTGATTTTACATAATAACTCTCACCGCTTACATATTTTTCTCCTAGTTGTAAGCCTTTAATGCCTACATATTTATCATCTTGCGTAATAATTTGAACAACCTGTGGCATATAAGCGGTTTCTCCCTCACTCGGAACAAAAACGACCCATTCATTGTTAAAAAATGAAAGTGCCGATTTTTTTACTGCTACATAAGGCTTTGCATCTCCAAAATAAAGTGTTGACTTTACATAGGTGTCAATAAAGAGATTATGTACCTTTTGATCAACACTTGAAAGCACAACAACTCTTTGCGTAATTTCATCCACTTTAGGGAGTATCTGCGTTGCATGTGTGATAATTTTTTTACCTGCATACTCTGCCACTATTTTATCACCAATCTTAATTTTTTCAGCATAGGCTATTGGCACAAAAGATTCAATATAATAGGCTTGATTTTTTACAATCGCAACAAGTGCTTCATCTGTCCTTACAGAAGAGTGCAATGGTTTTAAAAGTGCGGCAACACGACCACTACTGTGTGCACGAAGTAAAAAGTTCGGCGTTGCATGTTGAAGTTTTCCTGCATTTATGCCTAGTGTTTCAAGCTGTGATTTGAGTGCAGTAAGGTTTGCGGAAATTTTACTCTTTTTAATTGCCTCAGCATTTAATTTTTGCAAGGAGGTCATGCCTTTTTCATAGAGTCTTTTCACTGCTTCATAATTCTTTTGTGCAGCCCTATATTGTTTTCTTAGTGCAATATAATCCGCACTCATTTTTGAAACTGTAATTGATTCAATAAGTGCGATTTTATCACCCTTTTTTACATCTTGCGCCGGTTTGACAAAATACTTTTCTAAATGTCCACTTACAAGCGATGTAATTGACTGCTGTGCATTCGAAAGTTGAATCACTTTAGCATTAAGTGCCACTGACTTTTTAAAAGCATGTGTTATTGTTTTTTCTATCGGTATGTGTATCTCTTGGGCAAATAATACTCCACTAAGCGTGAGCAGCCCCATAAGTAATTTATTCATTATATTCTCCTATTGCATAGTTGTAAAGCACTATGTCTGAATCTATTTTGTTTTGCAGATTGATTTCTTTTTCTTTTGTTTGAATCATCTGATTTTTTATACTTTGTAATTCTATAAGCTTGATATTTGCTATTTTATAGCCATCTTCATACATGAGCAAAAGTTCTTTTTGTGAAAGATACAGTGCTTGTGTAGAGTGCAGTACCTCAGCCAAGATTTGCAACTCTTTTGTGAGCTGTGTCAATTTATATGAAAGCACTGTTTTTTGGTTTTGGATGCGATATTTACTCTGTTTTGCCTGCAACTGTGCTATGTGTTTTTCTTCTTTTTTTGTATTAAAAATAGCCAAGGGAATATTTATACCCACACGAGCAATGCTCTGGTCAGGCTCCTTTTCATACTCTGCATAAACATTCATCCACTCTATTTTATTGCTATTTAATGCTACCTCTTTTTCTAATCTTTTTTGAGAACTTCTCATGAAGTTGAGTTGCGCGGAATTTTCTAAATTGCTTTTTTTTGCAAGTACGAATCTATAATCACTCTCAAGCATAACTTCTTCTTTTTGTCCAGCAAACGCCAAAAGTGTATAGTAACTTGAAAACTTATCAGCTTTTTTTGCATCGAGTCTGTTTTTTGCACTTAAAGCATCTACTTTTGCCTGTAAGTACTTTACTCTTGCTATTGTCCCTGCTTCATAACGCTCTTTTGATATTTTGGCGATATTTTTCGCAATATAAAGTTCTTCTTGTGCCAGTTCTACATAAGCATCTTGTCTGACATATTTGATGTAAAGTAGAGCAAGTGTTTTCACAAATTCTGCACGCTGTAGCGTGACAAGGCTTTTTGCCAGATTTTGTGTAGCTTCGCCCAACTTTTCTCTGTCATCACCGATGCCCCACAAACGAATAGGTTGTGTGAAAGCTCCTCTATAACCTGCTTTGTTGTTCCCGACATCAGGGCTAAATTCTGAAGCCTCGAGTGAGAGTGTCGGGTTTTTATATCTTTGTATCAGACTTGCTTGACTCTTCGCACGCTCTATTTCCAAAGCATTTGCTTTGAGATAGGGGGAGGTTTGGAGTGCATTTTGTAAAAATGTATTAAAGTTCTGAGCCTGTAAGTTCCAAACAATAAATGGAACCAGTAATAATCTTTTCATCTTTTTCCTTTACCAAGATTTCATAAGTTTTTCTAAATATTCAAAAACTATAATCATATGAGTTCTAAAATTCTCATCAACATCAAGGTTGCTGACTATATCTTTAATATTAATAGTTGCTAAAACTGTCTGTCCATTCTCTTCATATATTGACAATCTACATGGTAGAAAAACAGATATTTCAGCTATATCGTTCAATGCTTCCTGAGCTGCACTTGGATTGCAAAGTTCATAAACTGCAATATCTTTTTTAATTTCAAAACCCTTGTTTTGTAGAATTTTTCTAAATTCATAAGAGCCTAAAATACCAAAACCATGTTCTTTTGCTTTCACTTGTAATTCATTTTTGACAGTTTGCACAGATTTATCTGTTGTTATTTTATAAATCATAATTTTTCCTTTTTTACATAAGATATTAGCTTATGCAATTAATTTTTTACAGTAGTATAAGTTGGAATGAATTATGAATGGATAGGGGGTTTTAAGAAGTTATCGTAAGAGTTGTATTCATATATTCTAATATTTGAATAAGGTTTTACATCAAAAGTTTTATGCGATAGTTTTACATCTATTTCAGGAAGAATATAGGCAATATGAAAGAAGTGATGCAAATGACAAATATCATCATCTGCTATTTCACTGCTTCCGCTCACATCATGGACATACTCACTCACTTGGCATGGATGAGTATCCAATGCTTCTATGACATAGGCATGCACAACGTTAAAACCCATAGAAAAAAGTAATAAGAATGTGAACAGTCTGTTTTTCATAATTTTATTATACCCTAAACCAAAGTACAACTATCATCGCTACACTCTTTTTTTTTAAAAAAATAGGGTTTTATGACATAATAAAGCACAAATCCCCAAAGAACAAAGCTTGAAGCCCAGGCAATCAAACTGGCATGCTCATCCATATGCACCAACTCTTTTACATTAACATCACGAAACAGATAATCAAGTCCAAGTCCAAAAATGATAGAGCCAACAATAATAGTGCCCAAATAAATATAGAGCGTTCTTGTACCAAGCATTTTTTTCACGACACCAATGGTTACCGTGTTGGTCGCAGGTCCTGCGCTTAAAAAAACAAATGCTGCTCCCGGACTTACACCTGCAAGCATCAAACCTGCCGCAATCGGTAGTGAAGCCGTTGCACAGACATACATCGGTACAGCTATGGCAATTACTATAATGTACGAGAGCCAGTTGTATTTCACTAAAATCTCACTTAGGTTTTCAGGCACGGCGACGGTTATCAGCGCACCCAATAAAAGTCCGACTAATAGCGGAGAGGCTATATCTTTGAGTAGTGTACCAAAAGCATACGAAAGCGTACTTTTTATAATGCCACTTTTCTTCTCATCACAATTCCCCTCGCTACAACAGCTTCCCTCACTGCATACCTCTTCTTTTACCTGCTGCGTCTGTACAGCAGAAAAGTTCATAGCTGTGTTTTGCATTGCAGGTGCTGCCATAATAAATACAGCTTTCGGTTTTATTGGTGTTTGAACAGATACTTTTTCTTTTTTCACATACACATTGGACAAAATACCCGCAATAATGGAGATAATCATTGAAGTAATGACTCTGTAAAGTGTAAAAATCCAACCAAACATTCCATATGTTGCAAGTATTGAATCAACACCGGTAATCGGCGTAGAGATTAAAAATGAAAGAGTTGCACCGTTACTCGCACCGCTCTTTTTAATACTTGTAGCAAGTGGAATAACACCACAAGAGCAAACAGGTAGAGGAATACCAAAAATTGTCGCTTTAATGACTGACACTATAGAGTCTTTACCCAAATGATTTTTTACGATGCTATCGGGTACAAGTTCATGTAAAAATCCGGCAAAAAGAAGCCCAAATAAAATATACGGAGCCATAGCATTACTCAAATCAACTAAAGCAGAGAAAAAAAGTGTTATAGTTTCCATCATAAACCTAGTGTGTCTGGATTTTTACGGCACCACATTTTTTACTGCCTTGCTTCATTCCACATTTTCCTGCACCGCACTTCATTTTTTTATTTTTCATTTCACACATTTTACCACCCATAGACATTTTCCATGAGCCCTTAAAATTGTCATACAACCATGCTGCCACAGTCGCTCTCTCTTCTTTGCTTAAAGTTTTACCTATAGGTGGCATTGTACCGAACCGTTTATATGCCATCGGCATACAAAACCCTTTCTCTTTTGAAGGATTTTGTATGTAATCTTCTACAAAAGCAATAAAATCTTTACGAGATTTGAGCATCATTTTTAAGCGTTTTGAAACCATTGGCATCGGTGGCGCTTTCATGTCGCTTTTTTGCATCTTTTGCATCATCTGCTCACGCATTGCCATCTTTTCTTCTTGCGAGGCAGTTTGCATTTTTTGACGCATATCTTGCATTTGCGTTTTATCCATCATTCCTTTCATGGCATGACATGTAACACATTTCGCTTTGTAAACATCTTCTCCAGAGTTTGCCTGCAATGAAACAAAACCTAAAATGAACACTAGTAATAATTTTTTCATAAGATAATTTCCTTTTTATGATATAATTCATATAACGATATTGTTATATAATAAAACTTCAAAAGAGATTAGATGGAAAAATTAGTTAGCTTGGGAAAAATACTCTCAGATATGAACCGCGTGAAAATAATAGCATTAATGCAACGAGAAAAAGAACTCTGTGTTTGTGAAATCTGTGATACCCTACAACTCTCCCAACCCTTAGTTTCACGCCATTTAAAACAAATGAGGGAAGCAGAAATTGTGCAAACAAAACAGAGTGGAAAATGGATGATTTACTCTTTATGTAACAATGAAACAATATATTGTCTTTTAGATACAATACAAGAAGATATAAAAAAATTACCAAAAGTTATATCATGTGCTACCCGATAGGAGATAAACTATGAACTTGGAAAGTTTTTCATTTTATAACAAATTAGAGCCACAAGCAAAAGATTTTTTGCAAATGAGTTTAAAACCTATCAGTGTGCCTAAAGATTCTATTCTTTTTTTTCAAGGTGATATATGTGACGGCATACTTTTTTTAACCTCCGGTGAAGTCCGTCTTTATATTCAATCAGATGATGCGGATGAAATAACACTCTACCATCTCAATCCCGGTGAACAGTGCATAGTAAATACAGCTTCGACTTTGAGTCAAACACAAGCAATCGGTTCTGCCGTGACATTGAGTGACATTGAAGGCTATATCCTCGACATGCACAGCGTAAAAAAACTGGCGCATAACTCTGACACCTATCAAAGCTACCTCTTTTCAATTTATACACTCCGAATGGCAAACCTTGTACAATTAATAAATGACATTAAATTCAAAAACCTTGATCAAAGAATTATAGATTTTCTTCAAAATAAAAATGCAAAAGAGATACATATAACACATGAGACCATTGCCAACGAACTTGGCAGTACGCGTGAAGCAATATCAAGAGTGCTTAAAAGTCTGGAAAATGACGGTATTGTTACACTCAGACGAGCTAGTATTACCCTTATGTAACACAGGTTACAGACAGAACACACTCTTTTAACTTATAATGTATCAAAATAAGATATAAAAGGACATGAAATGTGTATCAATTTAGGAAAAGCTGATAGGATTATCAGAGTAATTTTGGGTTTAGGTTTAATAGTTTACGGTATTTTAGCACAAAATTATATAGTAGCCGCTGTGGGAGTAATACCACTTTTAACAGCTGTATTCGGCTTTTGTCCGTTCTACCCAATATTTAAGCTCAATACTGGATGTAAAAAAAACTAGCTTTGTAATAAAATTTTATTATGGTATACTTCCATTTCAAATTTAAACAGAAAGTGGGTGATGTGATATGCCTGGTATTGTACTACGTTCAGATGACAACTTTGATGCTGCTTACAGACGTTTCAAAAAACAAGTTGACCGTAACTTAATCGTTACAGAAGCTCGTGCTCGCCGTTTCCATGAAACAGAGACTGAAAAACGTAAAAAGTTCAAAATTGCTTCTCGTAAAAAAATGCTAAAGCGTCTTTATATGATGAGACGCTACGAGTCACGCCTGTAGTATTAAGCCTTCGGGCTTGATATTGTTTTTAAGAAAAAAATTGACTGTTATCACTAGCTGTAAAAATTATTCGCCAACTGTTTTAGTAGGTTCTCCAAAATAGTATCCTTGAACAAAATCAACATTTAACTCTGCCACTTTTTCAAAAACATTTTTTGAATGAACAAATTCTGCAATTGTTTTGATGTTCATTTTCCGTGCAAATTCTACTATTGTTTGTGTTATCATTTGAGAATTCATATCTTTATCTATATTTTTTATCATTGAGCCATCTATTTTAATATAGTCTACTTTTAACTTCATCAAATACTCAAAATTTGAATATCCTGTTCCAAAATCATCTATAGAGATTGATGCACCGTAACTTTTAACATCATTAATAAACTCCAATACTTTGTCAAAATTTTCTATTCCTTCAGATTCTAATATTTCAAAACCTATTCTTTTACCCATCTTACTTTTTTCTAGTTTTTCTAAAATAAAAAGATATATCTCTTTATTTAAAATATCTTCTACGGATATATTTATAGAAACTGAATATGGAAGGTCTTTAAACTTTTCAAAAGTTTTTTCAATCATAATCTTTGTCAATTGATGATACAGCTTATTTTTTTTAGCCAATTCTAAAAAGTACACAGGAGCAATTAATTCTCCTTCATCATCTACCATTCGCATTAAAGCTTCATATTTTAGGGTTTTTTGTGTCTTTGTTTCAACAATAGGTTGAAAAACTGCTATGATTTTATCATTTTCTATAGCATTTTTTAAACGCTTGCTCCATTCAAAATTTTTCTCATACTCTTTTGCCATTTCCATAGATTCGTTATAAATCAAATAGTTCTTTTTGCATTTTTTAGCAAGTTTCAATGCTATATCTGCATTTGATAACAATAATGAGTTTCCATAGGCAACACCGATAGTCACACTCACATTAATCTTTCCACTATTTCCTATATTAAAACTTTTTTGAGATATTTTTTCACTTATCATAATTATAAAATTTTCAAATTCATGTAAGTTCATACCGTTTTGACATAAATACGCAAATTCATCAGAATGCAGTCTATAGAGCATTTCAGTATGAGGAATAATTTCTTTTAACAATGAAGCGAACTCTTTTAACACGAGATTTCCCGTTTCATCACCGTACAAATCATTAACTTCCCTGAAAGAGTCTATATTTATAATGAGCAAAAAGGAGTTTTTTCGTTTTTCTAAAGTTTCTGTTAACTGTCTTCTATTTTTCAAACCTGTCAAGGCATCATAATAAAACTGATATTCAATGGAATCCAACATAATATTAAAAATATCTTTTATTGAAGCTATTTCTTCTATATTATCATCATCTATTTTTACACGCTTCGTCATATCATTAGACTTTATAATATTTTGAATAGCAGTTGAGAAATGCTTGATTGGTTTGATAAGATATTTATCAAAATTTATAAAAATAGCAATGAAAACAATCAATGAAAACACTACAATAAACGATATAAAAAAATTAATCATTTTATTCAAAGAAATTTTCAAATCTTTTATTGGATAAGAAATGCCTATTACGCCTAATACATCTCCATTATTAGCATTTATATGACATTTTAAACACTCATTTTTTGCTATAACCGGATAATGATATTCTATAAAATTATCATTATCTATGTTGAGGAGTTCTTTACCGGTCATTGCTTTTTTGACAAGAGCATTATGTTCTCTTTGCTTTTTGTCTTCTTTAATATCTCCAAAAAGCTCGGCTACAACTTTACTGCGATAAACAACAACTTTCATATCTGTATCAATCAGATTTAATCTTGTAATTATTTCATTTAGGTCATCTTTTGTCCAACCTCTTGTCATAGCAGAATATAAAGTCTCAAAAACAAGTTTACTTGTTTTCTTTGCATCAACCTGTGATAAGTTTGTAATTGCACTCCTTTTCATATATCCACTATATAGATAGGCACTGATAAGTGTAAAAAAAAGTGCGAAAAGTATAATTTTTGCAGTAATCTTTGTATAAGTTGTCTTCTTATTCATTAAAAATTATCATCCATGCTCTCTGAGATTTTTTTCTTCTGTTAACAAATTATCTAATACTTTCATAACCTCTTGGCTTGCATTTTCAGCTTGAGTAAAGTATGAAAGAACATTATCCACATTGATAAGGCATGTTCCCTCTTCAACACATTTAATAGCATTAATAATATTAATATGCACTTGTTCATGAGGATTTTTAAGATTTTTGTATGATGGGGTAGTGGAAAAAATCTCTTTTCCTAGTCCATCGTTATACCACTTACCAAGACGACAATGATGATGGTCTACAAATTTTGCTTCAACTTTATCTAAAAATACTGTTCTGTAACCGTTCGCCTTAAAGAGTAAATGGTCAAGTTTGACTAGAACAATAAAAGTTGCATACAGAATATCTTTTGAGTCTTCAGTAATAATTCTAGTATTAGAGTTAAGCTTATTGATTTTCAGTTTAAATTCATTAATGAGAGTGTCAATTTCAGAAGTTAAATGATATGAACTTTGCGCTTTTGCTTCAATATCATTAGAGTTCTGTTTCAGCGTTTGTACACTTAATTCAACTTCAGCCGTTGCCTTTTGAGTTCTCTCAGCCAGTTTTCTTACTTCATCAGCAACAACAGCAAAACCACGACCATGCTCGCCTGCACGAGCAGCTTCAATCGCAGCATTCAGTGCTAAGAGATTAGTTTGATCAGAAATGTCTTTTATAAGAGATATAACAGAGCTAATATCGTCAACGCTTTCATTTAGATGAGTAGCAATATCAGAGGTTTGTGAAATATCATCTACAATAATATTGATTTTTTGCACTATATCGACAATACCGTTTTCCATGTTATGAGAAAATTCACTATTGGTAGTATTAAGTTTATTGATATCTTCTAATTTAGAAACATTTACACTTAAATTTCCTTGTAAAACTTGAAGATCATTCAAACAGCCAGAAGTGAGTTGTTGTGTTAAAGCTTTATTAAGTTTTATGTACTCTGTACTTTCTTTATGCTGTGAAAAAATCTCAAGTATTTGTTCAAATAAGGTAAACAGTTCATTATACATTGAATCAGGCATAACTATTGATGTCTTAGAAAAATCATTATTTTTCACTTTTTGTAAAAGATTATTAAAAAGTTTGATAAATTCCTCTTTTTCTTTTTGAAATTTAATTTGTCTCTCTTTTTCAAAATTTAGCTTCTTTCTTAAATCTCTTATTTGAGTCCATAAAACAGAGACTACTATAATTCCTATTAACGATATAATAATCAAGCCAAAATTTAAATCTGAAGTGCAATTTTTGAATTTATAAATCATATCAATTTTATCCTTAAGCAGCCATTTTTGAACCAAAGAAAACTTCATTGGGAGTTTTCCAGTTGAGAGATTTTCTAGGT
>JALSLQ010000030.1 GCA_026988235.1 Sulfurimonas sp. | reverse complement strand
AGGAACAAAGGACTCAAATAAAGTATTGATATCAGGATTATAACTATGATTTTGCATAGGTTTTTTTACAAAAAAAATTTCATTTTTTTCTTCTTTTATTCTAATATCATCCTCACAGATATAAATTTTTCTACTTTGCATTATTTCTTCATTACTGGCAATTGATACTCTATTTTGACTTATTTTTTGTAATGTTTTTGAAAAGCTATGCATAAAACCGCTTGCCATATGCTGTGCAATAATCAAAGATGTATTTTGTAAAACTGGTAAACTTTTTATAATTTTCTGAATTTGTCCGGGACCTCCTGTAGAGGCTCCAATAAGGACAATTCTTTTAAGTTCTAAATGTTGCAAGTTTATTATTTAAATTATCTGTCATTGTATTGAGATGTTCAGCAGCAGCTGCTATTTCCTCCACACTTCTGGCATTTGCAGAAGAAATACTATTAACCTCTTCAACTTTTGTAACAATAACTTCTATATTTTTTCCTGTATCTTCAAAATCTTGCACAGTAGATTCACTTGCAACAACAGCATCATTAACAATCTCTACAGTCTGATTTATTTTATCTTCTACGCCTTGGGCAATGTTTACCAAATCCTGAATTTCTTGAGAGTTTTCACTCATTTGGGAAGAAGCTTCTATGATAGATTGTACTACAACATTAATAGTTGCATTAATCTCCGCTAAAGATTTTTGTGTTCTCTCAGCTAATTTTCTCACTTCATCAGCGACTACTGCAAATCCTCGTCCATGCTCACCTGCACGTGCTGCTTCTATGGCAGCGTTAAGTGCTAAAAGATTTGTTTGGTCAGCAATATCTGCTATAACAACCAAAATATTTTTTACTTCACTTGCATCTTTTGAAAGTGTTTCCATATTTAAAGAAAGTTCAGATTCTGCATGCGCTGTTTCTTGAACTTTTGAAGTAAGCGCTAAAATATTTTCTTTTGCTCCTTCAAGGTTATCATTTGCAGTAATTATTTCCTTTTTAGAATCTTGTGCATTTGTAACAGAGTGTATAATCTCTGATTGAATATTTTTAGCTTCTTGTGTTGTTTCCTCTATAAGGTTTACAGAATGTTCTACATTATGACCAACATTAACAGCTGTAGTTGAAAGTTCATGTGATACAGATGCATTTTCTGCTGAAGTATTCTTCACTTCTGAAATAAATTCACGCAAACGATCTGTAAGGGAAGTCAGACTATGTGCAATAGAGGCTATTTCATCATTCCCTTTTATATCAAGATTTTGGGTTAAATCAATTGTTGTCTCTGTACTCATGCTTTTAACATATGCTACTATTTTATTTAATGGATTAATAATAACTTTATAAATCATAAACAATAAAAATAAAACAGAGATTATAAGTGCTACAATGGAAATAATCAAAAGAGTATTTCGTAACTCATCAGCAGGTAAAAAAGCCTCTTTCTTATCTATCTCTGCAATAACAACCCATTTTGCCTGTCCGTCAAATATATCTAACGCTTCATATACACTTAAAACAGGAACTCCCCTATAATCATCAATAATCCATTTGCCTCTTTTGGAACCTTCTTTAAATACGGCTTCAGTTGATGGAGTTTGTACTCTCCATACGCCAATAGTCGTTCCTAAAGCCTGTGCAACTTTATCTTTAATGTCTTTTTGAAAACGGGAATTACTTCGCATAAGATAATCACTTCCTACAAGATAACACTCTCCACTCTCACCAAGACCGGCTTTTTCAAACTGATCATTAAACCGCATAATAGAATTAATAGTATCAACAGGCATTTGAAAAATTAAAACACCTTTTTTTTCACCTTTTATATAAATTGGTGTAGCAATAAAAGAAGCAGGTGCGTTATAACTAGGTTCATACGGTGCAAAATCATCAAAAGCCACTTCACCCTCTTTCATAGTGAGCGCTTTTTTATATGCTTTAGCCAAGCCTGTTTGTGAATAAACACCGTTGATTAAGTTGGTAGCAAAATCTTTCTCTTTAAAGTCTGTATAAACAACATCCCCCTTCATGTTTACCAAGAAAATATCATACAAACTAAAAGCATCTAAAAAGTGATTAAAAGAACTATGAAATTTTTTATGTGCCTGCATATAATGACTATCGTATTCTGGATTATAAGCCATTTTATTTTTTTCACCTATTTTGGCGTTGTTTTTAACAATAAAAATATATTGAGCAAGCAATCCATTAATATTTTTTGGTAAATACTCTTCTACTGGCTTTCTTTTCGCTGCACGAGGTACAGAGTAGTTTACAGCATTCAAATACTCTTTTTCAAAATTTGATTCTAGCGACATTTTTACTTTTTTAATATCCAGATCTAGGTGCACATCATCTTGCAATTGATAAAAAACATTACTTAATGCTACAAAGGCATCTTTAGTACCTTCTTGTGCGGCTAGTGATGTAAGCAATCCCCCTAAATAACTAAAATAGCTTTTTATCTCTTCATGCTTGGCAACTTCAATACTGCTTAATTTATTAAACTCACTCTGTTTGATAGCATCAGTACCTTTTGATATAGATGTTATTATAATTACGCTTGAAAGCGCTACTAATATTGCTACAACTGTCAGTGTAAGCTTTGTTTTTATAGTCATTTTTCTTAATTTCCTCTTGAAGTTTATATCTTAAAATTATATTATATATAAGCTTAAGCTTAAGTTTATATTCTACTTCACCATAGTAAATAACAAATAAAGTATATATTGGCTAAAATAAATAAAAAAATAATGAAAACACCTTATGAAACAGCTCAACTATAAATATACCTCAAAAAAAGAGTTCTTAGATTATTTACATGTAAATGATGTAGATCTTTTCAGTGATACGATTTTAGTCCAAATGTTTACCTCGCTAGAAGATGTAAAAGAGGTTGAAACGA
>JALSLQ010000029.1 GCA_026988235.1 Sulfurimonas sp. | reverse complement strand
AAGAAATACAAAAAAGCATACTGCTACTTCAATATTTATTCTTGATGAAAAATCTGTTTGCTAAATAATAAGTGCAATTATTTTATGACAGTATTGCAAAAGTTGGTTTTTCAGGACTGACTAAGTAGAGTCCTTGTGCATACCCTTGTACTCTGTGAACAAAAAGAGCCAGATGTGCACCATTTTCTTTGCCGTCCAAGGAACAGGCTACGGATTTTAAGAGCGTATGAAATTGTTCTTTTGTAACAAGCGATTTTTCTTTATCCATTACATGTATGCTTCTTCGATGGAGTACGACCTCTTTTGATTCACGGCTTGGCTCTCTCGTGACTCTACATCTTTGTTCTTGAACCTGTGGAATTTGCATAAGGGAAGTTGCTTTTTCGACTGCATCAATAATTTCCCATTTATGTTGAGAGGGGCTGAGTCTATTTGCTATGCCTTCATAGCTCTTTGGAAGAGACTTTAGTAAGGATGCAAGGTCCAAATCAGGCGAAGGCTCCTCTTTGGAAACAATCAAAAGTATATCAGCTTTTTCATCTTCAAAAAATCTCTCTTTTTTATTAAGTCCTAGTATTTTTGCAATATCTTCATCACTTACATTGTCAATTCTTGTGATTGTCCATCCTAGCATTTTAGCCGAAACAACAAGTGCCTGCCACGCATGACCGGCATCAAGCTGTACATATCGAAATGCGCGTTCTCCGTATTTCCAAGCTTCTCTCCAACTAATACTTGAGAGTCCTATTAAAAAGCTTTCATCCGGAAGTGTTTGAAAAAATTCAGTATTAAATTCTGCAATAATTTCCAAAGAATGATTTTTTGGAGCATAATGAGAAATGGTACTTTTGCTATTGCCCATCATTGGTGGCAGAACAAGATAGCTCTCGGTAGGATGTAAATTCCCGCTTGAAGCATTACACCGAACAGCCCAAGAACTCCCTTGCGAACTTTTCCAAGCAGCGATGCCCAGAGAAAACTGTAAAAGCTGTGAAATTGACTTTTTCATAAGTGGTGCGGAGGGTAAATTTTCATCCAATAGGGAGTATGGCGGAGTAGGGTTATTTAGACCTAAAGGGAGTAAAATGTTTTCTGTACCTTTATATGTGCGAAAAGGGTCGGGTTGCGTTGCCCAGTCCATATAGCCCAAAGACTTTGCATATCTTTTTTGTGAGTGTTTTGTCGTTTCATGGTAATGAAATACGGTTTGGAGTTCTTTATTCATGGAAGGAGTGTAATATTTTTTACTTAAAAGTTTCTACAAATATAAAAATTAGTTTGTATCGGTAGCTATTTTTAATCCATTACTTGATAAAACTCTTTTATGAAATTTACAGATTTAAAATTAACAACCCCTTATCTCTCTTTGTCACCCATTTTTTATGACAAAGTGGCAGTAACGCCTTTGCATAAACCATTTCTTATTTCAGTTTCGCAAGATGCGGGAAAACTTTTGGGTATAGGTACAACCGATAGTGATGTTGCACACTTACTTAAAGTCATTAATGGTGAAGAAAAGCTTGCTGGTTCTGAGTCCTTTGCTATGTGTTATGCAGGGCATCAATTTGGATACTTTGTTCCACGTTTGGGGGATGGGAGAGCTATTAATCTTGGGAAAGTAAATGGACAAAATTTACAGCTCAAAGGTGCAGGGTTGACGCTCTACTCACGCCAAGGAGACGGTAGGGCTGTACTGCGTTCAAGCATTCGCGAATATCTGATGAGTGAAGCGATGCACGGTTTAGGCATTCCCACATCAAGAGCTTTAGCGCTTATAGGCAGTGACACAGATGTAGCACGTGAGCGATGGGAAAAAGGTGCCATTGTATTGCGTTTGTCACCTACTTGGGTGCGATTTGGAACCTTTGAGTATTTTTATGCCAAAGATGAATATGATAAACTTCAAGAGTTGGCAGATTATGTTATTGCTGAGAGTTTTTCTTATTTGCAAAATCAAGAAAACAGATATCTTAAAATGTATGAACAAAGTGTGAAAAATACAGCAACAACCATAGCGATGTGGCAGAGTGTCGGATTTAATCACGGTGTTATGAATACAGACAATATGTCTATAGACGGCAGAACCATAGATTATGGACCTTTTGCTTTTTTAGACATATATGATAAAGATTATGTTTGTAATCATACTGATAGAGAAGGGCGATATAGTTTTAAAAATCAGCCGGGTATCGCATACTGGAACCTGCAGCAACTCGCTAAAGCACTCTCTCCAATAGTAAATTATGACACTGCGTTAGCGGTTTTAGATGAGGTGTTTGGAACTACATACGAAAAAGTTTATACTGATAGTATGTATGCGAAAATGGGGCTTGAAAATGCACAAGAAAATGATAGAGAGTTATTTCAGTGGATGCTTGGTGCACTACAAAGTGCGACTATTGATTATACGCTCTTTTTTAGAAAACTCTCACGATATAAGGGAAATCAAAAAGAGATTCTTGATATAGCCGTGTATCAGACACCTCTTCAAGAGTGGCTTGATGCCTATGATAAACGATTAGAAAAAGAGCAAAGTACACAACAAGAGAGACAAAAGAAGATGTTACATGTAAACCCAAAATATATACTAAAAAATTATATTTTGCAAGAAGCTATTGAAAAAGCCTATAAGCATGACTTTTCTATGGTACAAGATTTATTAACGGTTGCACTGCGTCCATTTGAAGAGCATCCAGAGCTAGAGTATCTTACAAAGCCAACACCAATGGAATATAAAAACATAAAATTGAGTTGTTCGTCATAAAAGATTGATTTTTTGCTATACTTTACAGAACTAAATAAAAGAGCTGTCTATCAAAACTATTGATGAAATTACAAATTATTATAAAATAAAATTACGAGCATCGCTCTTGCAATTAGAATTACAAAGAAAAGAGCTTAAAAGTAGGGTAAGTAGATATGTAATACCACAAGTTCTTATGATACTTCTTTTGAATTTTATTTGGATAGTAAATGAGAGTAAGCCTTCTGGCTTTTGGCTGCATTTGGCTTTTATACTGTTGCCTATTGTTGCTTCATATATGTTTACTGTAGAGTATCTCAACAAATCTTATGTTAAGAATTTTAAAGTAAATATAATTGAACCACTCATCAGGTTTGTAGAACCATCTTTGGTCTATAAAGAAAAAAAGTTTGTAAGCAAAGAGACTTTTTTAGCCTCGAAAATAGAGAGTAGTAAAATAACAGACTATAGTGGAAATGACTTTGTTTATGGCAATATTGATGGAGTAAATATAAAGTTTAGTGAGTTAAGTGTTGAGGGAGGTAGTGATGGGGAAGATCTTCTGTTTTGGGGACTTTTTATGGTTGCAGAATTTCCAAAACATTTTCATGCACATACCATTGTTTACTCTAAAAAAGGGCATATTGGAAATCATAAAGCACCAGGTAAAGAGTATAAAAGTATAAAAATGGACTCTCCTGAATTTAACGAATATTTTGCAGTTTTTTCAACGGATATCATAGAAGCTAGATACATCCTTTCACATACTTTAATGGAGCGAATCATTGCGTATTATCAGAGTATGGAGTATCCCATAAGTATATCATTTGTAGATGGGAACATTTATATTGCCACAAATTGTGGTGTGATTCTTGAACCGACACTGCAAAGGTCACTTCTTGATTTTAAGATTGCCAAGAGTTATGCTCAGACATTACACTTTGCTATTAGGGTAGTTGAGGCATTGAAGTTAGATTTAAAACTCTGGTCTAAGTATTAGAGGCTAAAAACTTCAATACATCAACCGCAAAAAAGATTACTCCCAAAAAAAGTACCGAAGATATAAAAACTAAAGCCGTAACAATTTTAGGTTTACAATCATACAGCGAAGCTAGATTCACATTGGCAACGGCGAGTGGCATCAGTAATTCTATAAATATCACCCCTTTTATCATAGGTGCTAGGTTTACATTGTATA
The DNA here is from genome assembly GCA_026988235.1 of Sulfurimonas sp. Taxonomy (GTDB): domain Bacteria; phylum Campylobacterota; class Campylobacteria; order Campylobacterales; family Sulfurimonadaceae; genus Sulfurimonas. Next base: position 14,706 of record JALSLQ010000029.1, on the reverse strand, counting down.
AAATAATAAAGGCGACAAGCGGGAGCAGTATAAATTTGAGTGACATGACCCAAGTAAGAAGTTTTTTGTTAATTTCTTTGATTTTAATGTCATAGAGGTAAATACCAAATAAAAAAAGCTGCATCGTCATAGAAGCATACGCTCCCATCATGAGCATATTCATAATGGCATCTGAAGGTGTATAATGATTGACACTAAGAATAATGGCAATAATGGCAGCCCAAAGAATTGGTAGTTTCAAAATATTTTTCAGTGATGTTTTAGCATCAAAATTCCCACGCGAATAAAAATAAACTCCTAGAGTATAGACAACAAAAACATTTACAAGATTGACAACGGTTGTGTAAGGGATGGAGGCTTCACCGAAAATGGCGATATTTAAAGGAATACCGAGATTACCTGTATTTCCTATGATGGAAGCAACCATAGCTATGGAGTACTCTTTTTTTTGTGTAAAAAGTTTTGATGCAAAGAGGGTACTAATGAGAAGGACACACAAGACGACAACAAAATATATGAGAGGGGCATAGAGGAGTGTAATATTAACAGGATGGAGTAAAAGCCCCCAAAAAGTCAAAAAAACCTGTAAAAAATAGACATTTAACAGCGTAATCGTTCTCTCATCTATCTGCTCTTTAAAAAAGCGTTTGGAGAGATACCCCATGACAATAAAAACATAAATACTAAGAATTGAAAAAATTATTGAACTCATAATGCAATTATACTGTATAATTTCACTATGAATACAATAGAAAATATCCAGCAAACAATAAAAGAAAATTTGGCAGTGATGTTATATTTTTCAGCTCCTACATGTAATGTATGTCATGCCCTCAAACCAAAACTGCTTGAGGCAATAGATAAAAATTTTAAAACATTTACAATTATAAGCGTAGATACTTCCATAGAGCAAGAAATAGCAGCACATTTTAGTGTTTTTGCTATACCTACAGTGCTCGTTTTTTTAGACGGCAGAGAATTTTTAAGAAAATCACGCCATATGTCTGTAGATGAGGTTGTGCGAGAGATTAGCCGCCCCTATGAGATTATGATTTCATAAAAGCTATAAGCGAAGCAGTAACTGCAACATTGAGTGATTCAACTCCTCTTTGCATAGGGATTGAGAGCGTGTCATTACAAAGTTTTTCTACTTCTTTGCTTACTCCCTCATTTTCATTTCCTAAGATATAGATACTTTTTTTACCCTCTTGTAAGGAATAAAGAGTATTTTTTGAGTGAGATGAAAGTGCATAAATATTAACATCTTCTAAAAGAGGAAGCGTCTCTTCAAGTGTATCACAAAAATAGATAGGAATTTTAAAAAGTGTTCCTGCACTTGCTTTGACGACAAGCGGAGAGATTTTTGCTGAGTTCTTTTTTGGAAGAATAATTCCGTCAATATTTCCAGCCGCACAGCTTCGTATAATCATTCCAAGATTTTGTGGATTATGAATGCCATCGAGGGCAATCAGTCTGTAGCTATTAAGTTTTTTTATACTGCTTACTTGTAAATAGGTTTTTGAAATGATGTCAATAGCCACACCCTGATCTTGTTTCGCATTTTTGGAAATGCGTGAAAGGGCAGCTTTGTTGTGATGAACTATTTCAATATTGCGTTGTTTAGCAAGTAAAAGAATCTTTTTGATAGCTCCATCAGGTTTATTTGAATCTGACAAATGCAGTTTGTGAATGTCAATAGATTTGTTTTGTAGTATTTCTATGACGACATTGCGTCCGTACAGTGTAATAATCTTTTCAAAAAAAGCTTTTTTATCTTTGTACTCTTGAGAATCTTTTTGCATAATTACTCCATTATGTTGTAAACTATTTCAGTTTTATTTTTTATTTTTTTTACTTCGTGAACAGATAAGTTTGGAATTTCCAATTTCATAAATTCATCTAAACTTTGAATATTATGTTTTGCAATTTCACGAAGAACAATTCCTCTGTATGCTTTTGCCCAGTGTGAAACGGTTTTGCCATTTTTTAAAAATTTTAAAGTAGTATAAGGTTTTGAGATTTTATAAAATTTATCATAATACCCTGCACGCAAATCCAAAATATCAACACTGCCAAGATACAAATCAAGTTGATAAGAAAATCGCTTTTTATAAAATTTATCAGGAGCAATCTCGTCGATACTGTTACCTTGTTTTACCTTATAGTTCGAAATAGTATCGCCACCGAGTATAGGACCGTAAAGATTTGAAAATATCAAAACATTATTTTTTAAATATGATTGAGAATCTGCACTAAGAGAATCATACATTAAGTAATCATAAGCGACACCGCTGTATCGTTGAATGGCTGCCATAAGTGGTGAATTATATATATCATTAATATAAGGTTTGCATTCACTGAATTTTTTAAAACCAAATAACTGCTTTATTTTTTCTTCGTCACCACTTAATACTATAGTGTTATAAGTATCTAAAATCTCTTTTCTCGCGTCAAGTGCGCCAAAAAGTTTTTGCGCTTTTTCTGTACCGCCACTGTTTTTTCCTTCTGATGGAGAAAATAATATCTTTAACATATATCTATTGCCTTTATAAAAACTATTAATGCAATTATATCTACATAAATGCTATAATAGTTTCAAAACAGCAAAAAGTGTATAAAATGGATAAAAACAGTATCAAAATATTGGGAGCATACGGAACGAAAGCGAAAGGGTTTGGTACTAGCTCGTTTATGTTGAATCCTCGCACGGTGATAGATGCAGGAAACCTTTTAGATGCTTTAGCAGAAGATTCTTTACATGTAGAGAATATTTATTTAACACATTCACATCTTGATCATATCTCAGATATTGCCTATATAATAGATAATTACTTTTGTCAAAGAGAAAAAACATTAAATATCATAGGTTTACCCCAAACAATACAAGCTATAAAAGAGCATTTTTTAAATGACATAATATGGCCAGATTTTTCTAAAATTTGTTTAGAGAATTCTAAAAAAATGGCTGTAAAGTATCATGAAATAAAATTGAATGAAGAATATGCTCTTGATGAACAAAGTAAATTAATACCGATTGAAACAGATCACACTGTACCAAGTTGCGGATATATATATAAAATAAAAAACAGAGGAGTCCTTATCACTGCTGATACATATTCTTTGAAAAATATAGTCGATACACTAGATAATGATACACAGATAAAGTCACTCGTAGTAGAGTGCTCTTTTGTTTCTAGTATGCAAACATTAGCAAAATCGAGTAAGCATTTAACACCTAAATTACTTTTTCAAGCTTTAAAAACATTGAAAAGAAATGATATTACACTTTATATTAATCATGTTAAACCATTATTTTTAGAAAAAATAACGCAAGAAATAGAAGAATTTAGGGGTAAATTTCAACCTATAATTTTAAAAGATGGTGATTTTATAACTTTTTAGCAAAAACACTTGACATTGAATTTATTTTGCACTATAATTCTGGCTCAAATTCGATGCCGACATAGCTCAGTTGGCTAGAGCAGCTGATTTGTAATCAGCAGGCCCGGGGTTCAAATCCTCGTGTCGGCACCATTGAATTTTGAATATTAGAAACAGTGTTAGACCAGAAAAACATTTTATAATGTACACGTGGTGGGATAGTCAAGTGGCCAACGACGGCAGACTGTAAATCTGCTCCCTATGGGTTCAGAGGTTCGACTCCTCTTCCCACCACCATTCACATGCGGGTGTAACTCAGTGGCTAGAGTTCCTGCCTTCCAAGCAGGCTGTCGAGGGTTCGAATCCCTTCACCCGCTCCACTAGTGATTCTGGAAGCTGAAGTATAATTTCTATCTTACTTCATATAATCTATATATTTGTAAATAAATCTATAGACGAATCTAATCACAAAAAAACTAATAGTAAAATAAAAAAGAATTATTCAATTATTGCTTAGTATAATCTCGTTTGCTCTCGTGGCTCAGGGGTAGAGCACTTCCTTGGTAAGGAAGAGGCCGGCGGTTCAAATCCGCTCGTGAGCTCCATAAAAGTAAAGATTATGTTTTAATTAAGCAATAATTGAATGATTTTTGGGTATAATTCCATTTCAATTCACAATTAAAGTCGGAGGACACTATGGCAAAAGAAAAGTTTGAACGTAACAAACCCCATGTTAACATTGGTACAATCGGTCACGTTGACCACGGTAAAACAACACTAACAGCAGCTATTACAGCAGTGCTTGCAGTTAAAAACGGTGCAAAATTTATGGATTATGACGCAATCGATAATGCTCCAGAAGAAAGAGAACGTGGTATCACAATCGCTACTTCACATGTAGAGTACGAAACTGATAAACGTCACTATGCACATGTTGACTGTCCAGGTCACGCGGATTATGTTAAAAACATGATTACAGGTGCTGCACAAATGGATGGTGCTATTCTTGTTGTTTCTGCAGCGGATGGTCCAATGCCTCAAACACGCGAGCATATTCTTTTATCTAAACAAGTTGGTGTACCATACATCGTTGTTTTCATGAATAAAGAAGATATGGTTGATGATGAAGAGTTATTAGAATTAGTTGAAATGGAAATTCGTGAACTTTTAGATATGTATGACTTCCCAGGTGATGATACACCAATTACTACTGGTTCTGCTTTGAAAGCTCTTGAAGAAGCAAAAACTGGTACTTTAGGTGAATGGTCTGAAAAGATTGTTACACTTATGGATACTGTAGATGAGTATATTCCTGAGCCTGTACGTGAAACTGACAAAGATTTCTTAATGCCTGTTGAAGATGTTTTTTCAATCTCTGGTCGTGGTACAGTTGTTACTGGGCGTATCGAGCGTGGTGTTATTAAAATTGGCGAAGAAATAGAAATCGTTGGTATAAGAGATACACAAAAAACTACTGTAACTGGTATAGAAATGTTCCGTAAAGAAATGGATGAGGGTGTTGCAGGTGATAACTGTGGCGTTCTTGTTCGTGGTATAGGGAAAGACGATGTTGAGCGTGGTCAAGTACTTTGTAAGCCAGGTACAATTACACCTCATACTAAATTTACTGCAGAAATTTATGTTCTAAGTAAAGATGAAGGTGGTCGTCATACTCCATTCTTTAATGGTTACCGTCCGCAATTCTATGTGCGTACAACAGATGTTACTGGAGCAATCACTTTACCAGAAGGTACTGAAATGGTTATGCCAGGTGATAACGTAAGTATTACTGCTGAGTTAATTCACCCAATTGCAATGGAACAAGGTACTAAGTTCGCTATCCGTGAAGGTGGTAGAACAGTTGGTGCCGGTGTTGTTGCTGAGATTGTTGCATAATTCGCTTACGCGAATATGCAAAATCCTTTAAAAGGTAATTTAACATGAGAGAAGCAATTCACTTAGGTTGTGAGAAATGTACGAGACGTAATTATCACACAACAAAAAATAAAAAGATACACACTGAAAAATTTTCAGTGCGTAAATACTGTAAATGGTGTAAAGAGCATACAAATCACAAAGAGATGAAACTATAATTATCGTTTCACTCTAACGGCAATGGAAGTAATTCCATTGCCTGCGTTAACACTGGGTTTTCTTCAGCAGAAAGCTCACGCAACTAGTTGCTTAAAATCGCAAGCGATTTTGGACATACCGTCGAGGTAAACTTAGCGTTAGCGTAGTATTTTGGACTTTGTTCAAAATATGTCTTCTTTAAGTAGGAGAGGTTCCCTTGATTTTGCTTGCAAAATGAAGGAGTCTAGGCGTATAGCTCCAATGGTAGAGCACCGGATTCCAAATCCGGGTGTTGCGGGTTCGAGTCCCCCTACGCCTGCCACACATTTATTATCAGTAAAGCAGTTCTGCTTTATTCATAATAAATGACATTTCAACACATGGAAAGAAATAGATGAATTTAAGTAAAGTTATTAGCAATGCAAGATTAGAGTTAAGTAAAGTTATCTTTCCGACTAAAGGTCAGGTAAAACAAGCATATATAGCTGTTATAATCGTTGTATCTGCAGTAGCTGCATTTCTTGCATTAGTTGATTTACTTATGTCATCTATTATGTCTACAATTTTAGGTTAAGGAGTAAGGCAATGGCACATCAATGGTACTCTATTCAGACCTATGGTAACGATAGAACAGTTAGAGACGCAATCTTTAATATGATACAAGAACATGGCTTAGAGGATAAAATTACTGATGTAATTGTTCCGACAGAAGATGTAATAGAAGTAAAAGATGGTAAAAAGAAAGTGAGTGAAAGATCGTTGTACTCTGGTTATGTATTTGCTCGTATTGATTTAAATACAGAAGTACAGCATATGATTCAGTCTATCGCAAAGGTATCAGGCTTTATTGGCGAGGGAAATATTCCAACACCTTTAAGTGAGCATGACATTAATGTTATCTTAGACCGTGTAAATAATCGTGCAGCACCAAAACCAAAAGTATTTTTTGATAATGGTGAAACTGTACGCATTGTTGATGGTCCATTTGCAAACTTTACGGGAACTGTTGATGAGTATGATTTAGAACATGGTACTCTCAAACTCAATGTTTCAATCTTCGGTAGAGCTACACCTGTAGATATCTCTTACACGCAAGTTGAGAAGATAATTTAACATTAAAGATGACTACGCTAAACTTAGATTTCATATAGAAATTTAAGTTTAGCGTAGTTGGAACGACTAGTCGTGTGAGCATTCTGCTGAAGAAAACTTAGCGTTAGCGTAATAATTTGGACTTGTTCAAATTATGTAATAAATCATTAAAAAGGAAAAATTATGGCAAAAAAAGTCATGGATTATATTAAGCTACAAATTGAAGCTGGTAAAGCTAACCCAGCACCACCAGTAGGACCTGCATTAGGACAACGTGGTGTTAACATCATGGAATTCTGTAAAGCGTTCAATGAAAAAACAAAAGATAAAATGGGATTTAAAGTTCCTGTTGTTATTACGGTTTATAGCGATAGAAGTTTTTCTTTTATTACAAAACAACCACCTGCATCTGAATTATTGATGAAGGCAGCTGGACTGAAAAAAGGAAGCGATAATCCGCTTAAAAATAAAGTTGGCTCATTAACTCGTGCACAACTTATGGAAGTTGTTGAAGCTAAAATCGAAGATTTAAATACAGATGATAAAGAGATGGCTGCAAATACTTTAGCCGGTTCTGCGCGTTCAATCGGTATAGAAATTAAAGACTAGTTTTACAATAAAAAATCATCGACCACAATGATTACAAAAAAATGTGGCAGAATTAATATGGAGATTTGTTATGAGCAAAAGATATAAACAATTATTAGAAAAAATTGATAATACAAAATCGTATTCAGTAGAAGAAGCATCTGCTACTGTTAAAGATTTAAAAAGTGCAAAATTTGATGAGACTATTGAAATTGCAATGAATTTAAATGTTGACCCGCGTCATGCCGATCAAATGGTTCGTGGTGCGATTGTACTTCCTCATGGAACTGGTAAAACAGTTCGTGTCGCTGTATTTGCAAAAGGTGCTAAAGCTGATGAAGCAAAAGCAGCCGGTGCTGATATAGTTGGAACCGATGACTTAGTTGCAGACATTAAAGAAGGTATATTTAACTTTGATGTAGTTGTTGCTGCACCTGATTGTATGGGACTTGTTGGTCAAATAGGTCGTATTTTAGGGCCAAAAGGTTTAATGCCTAACCCTAAAACTGGTACAGTAACACCAGATGTTGCAACTGCTGTTAAAAATGTTAAAGGTGGTCAAGTTAACTTTAGAGTTGACAAAAAAGGCAATATCCATGCTGGTATCGGTAAAGCGAGTTTTGATGCTGATAAAATCAAAGAAAATTTAACAACTTTTCTTAGTGCGATTAACAAGCAAAAACCTGCATCTGCAAAAGGGCGTTATATTAAAAGCGCTGCATTAAGCTTAACAATGAGTCCAGCTGTTAAACTTGATTTAGTAGAATTAGCAGATATTAAATAAACTTCATCTCCTCTTTGTGGGAGTATGGAAATCTTTATTCTGATATAGAAGATATATTAAAGTAAAGATTTTCAATTTTTGAAAATCTGAATTACTTGGACTAAAGATAGTTGGGGGCATCTACCGTGTTGGTAGTAAGCTTAATCGATCCTTTCACCCCTCTTGAAGTTATGTCTGGAAAGGAGAATTTATATGCTTAAATCAAAAAAAGCTGAAGTAATTGAACAATTAACTACTTCATTTACTAATACAACAGCAGTTATTATTTGTGACTACAAAGGTTTGACAGTAAGTCAACTAGAAGAGTTGCGTAAAGCTGCTCGCGTAAAAGATACAAGTGTTCAGGTTGTTAAAAATACTTTAGCAATAATTGCACTCAATAATGCTCAAATGAGCGGTCTTGAAATCAAAGATACAAATATCTTTATTTGGTCTGATGATGTTATCAATGCGGCTAAAGTTGCTGCAGATTTCGCTAAAGATAACGAGAAATTTGTTATTAAAGCTGGTTATTTAGATAAAGAACCTGCAGATGTAACTAAAATTGAAGCGTTCGCTAAACTTCCTGGTCGTGATGAGCTTCTCGGTATGCTTGCTGCTACTTGGATGGCTCCAATTACAAATATGGCTGTTGGAATCGATGCACTTAGAAAGAAATTAGAAGAAGCTTAGACTATTAGTCCGTAAAAGGAAATAATTCCTTTTACTTTATGAAATATGTGTGAAATAAGTTCACAAAGGGAGTAAAAATCGCACAAGTGCGATGAGCCTCCCGCTGAGGGAAACCTAGTGTTAGCGTAGCTAGCGGAATTACTTCCGATAGCGTACAAAAACAGTAAAGGGTTCCCTTGATTTTTGAAAAAAATTAAGGAGCTATATTATGGCTGTAACTAAAGAAGATGTATTAGAGTTTATTTCAGGACTTTCTGTTCTTGAGCTTTCTGAGCTTGTAAAAGAATTTGAAGAAAAATTTGGCGTATCTGCACAACCTGTTGCTGTTGCTGGTGCTGCTGTTGCTGGTGAAGCGGCTGCTGAACAAACTGAATTCAATGTTATATTAACTGACATTGGTGCGAAAAAAATCGGTGTTATTAAAGCAGTTCGTGCTTTAACTGGTCTTGGACTTAAAGAAGCAAAAGAAGCATGTGAAGGATTACCATCTACTATCAAAGAAGGTGTAGATAAAGAAACTGCTGAAGAAGCTAAAGCTGCTCTAGAAGAAGCTGGTGCTGTAGCAGAAGTTAAATAAGTTTAACTGAATAATTTGTGAGGGCTTGTCCCTCCATTTTGGGCGCTTTAGCGAAGAGAAGAGACTCTCTTGGCTAAAGTGCCCTTATGTCGTTTATAAGCACTATAAAAAATCTCTTATACTAAGAGTACCCTATCTATCTAGTGACGACTAGATATGATCTGCTAAATACTTAAATTTAGCCCTAATTAACAACTTATCGAGGTAGCCTATGTTAAACACTTTATATTCCGGAAACCGTCTTCGTGTAGACTTCTCTAAAACCCCTCAAGAAATTGAAGTACCAAATTTACTCCAACTGCAACAAAGTTCATATGACAAATTTTTGATGTTACATGCAAAAGATAGAGCAGCAAGCGGTATTGAAAAAGTATTTCAATCTGTTTTCCCCATTCATGATGTGCAAAATAGATTAACTATAGAGTATATTGATTCAGAAGTAACGAATCCAAAATATACAGTTCGCGAGTGTATGGAGAGAGGGCTTACATATGCTGTAAGTCTTAGAATGAAAACTCGTCTTATTTTATGGGATAGAGATGAAAATACAAAAGAAAAGCTTGGTGTAGCAGATATTAAGGAACAAAGTATATTTGTTCGTGATATTCCACTTATGACAGAGCGAACTTCATTTATTATTAATGGTGTTGAGCGTGTTGTTGTAAATCAACTACATCGTTCACCAGGTGTTATTTTTAAAGAAGAGGAATCTTCCACGGCAGGGAATAAATTAATTTATACTGGACAAATTATTCCAGATCGTGGTTCATGGCTCTATTTTGAATATGATCCTAAAGATATTTTGTATATGAGAATTAATAAGCGTCGTAAAGTGCCTGTAACAATTATGTTTCGCGCACTTGGATATTCTAAGCAAGATATATTAAAACTTTTTTATCCAATTCAAACAATAAAAATCCATGATAACATGTTCTCCATAGATTTTAACCCTAAAGATTACGCATCAAGAATTTCTTATGACTTGGTCGATATGAATGATAAAGTGTTAGTAGCTTCTGGAAAAAGACTTTCCTCTAAAAAAGCTCAGAAACTTTTAGATGAGGGTGTCAAAGAAGTACAATATCCTTTAGAAGTGCTTTTAGAAAGATACCTTGCTGAACCGATTATAGATCCTGAAACAGGTGAAGTTCTTTTTGATACTATGACTCATATTGATGAGACAAAACTCAAGAAAATGGCTGAAATCGGTGTGAGTGAATTCAAAATTGCAAATGATATGGCAGAAGGTGTTGATAGCTCAATTATTAATGCCTTTAATGCAGATGTAGATTCGCTGAAGCTTTTAAAGCAAACTGAAGAAATTGAAGATGAAAATGACTTAGCAGCAATTCGTATTTATAAAGTAATGCGTCCAGGAGAGCCTGTAACAAAAGAAGCTGCAAAAATATTTGTAAATCAGCTTTTCTTTGATCCTGAGCGTTATGATTTGACGAAAGTCGGTCGAATGAAAATGAATCATAAACTTGGAATGACAATTCCAGAATATGTGACAGTGCTAACACACGAAGATATCATAGAATCTGTTAAATATGTGATTAAAGTAAAAAATGGTCAAGGTCACTTAGATGATAGAGATCACTTAGGAAATCGTCGTATTCGTTCTATCGGTGAGCTTTTAGGAAATGAGTTACATAACGGTCTTGTGAAAATGCAAAAAGCGATTCGTGACAAGCTCTCTACTATGAGTGGACCGATGAATGAGCTTATGCCACATGATTTAATCAATTCAAAAATGATTACATCTACTATAATGGAATTCTTTTCAGGTGGACAGCTTTCTCAGTTTATGGATCAAACAAATCCACTCTCAGAAGTAACACACAAGCGTCGTCTTTCAGCCCTTGGTGAAGGTGGTCTTGTTAAAGAGCGTGCCGGATTTGAAGTGCGTGATGTTCACCCAACACATTATGGTAGAATTTGTCCTATTGAAACGCCAGAGGGTCAAAATATTGGTCTTATAAATACTTTAGCAATGTATGCAAAAGTAAATGAACATGGATTTATTGAAGCACCGTATAAAATTATGAAAGATGGTGTTGTGACGCATGAGATTGTCTACTTGACTGCGACACAAGAAGAGGGTAAAAAGATTGCCGCCGCTTCAAATAAGCTTGATGAAAACGGACAATTTATTGAAGATTTGATTGCTGTAAGACAAGACGGTGAAATTATTTTAAGGGATCCAAAAGAGTGTGAATATGCTGACCTTTCTTCACAAATGGTTGTCGGTGTAGCGGCTTCACTCATTCCATTTTTGGAACACAATGATGCTAACCGTGCGCTTATGGGATCAAATATGCAACGCCAAGCAGTACCTTTGTTACGCGTGAATGCACCAATGGTAGGAACAGGTGTTGAAAAACTTGTAGCCCGTGATGCTTGGGAATGTGTAAAAGCAAAGCGTGCAGGTAAAATAGAAAAAGTTGACGGCAAGCACATCTATGTGATGGGTGAAGAAGATGGGGAAATTTTTATTGATTACTATCCGTTGCAAAAAAATCTTCGTACCAATCAAAATACTTCGTTTACGCAAAAACCAATTGTAAAAATTGGTGAGATGGTTCGAAAGAATCAAATTATTGCTGATGGCCCAAATATGGATAAAGGCGAATTGGCTCTTGGTGTCAATGCGATGGTTGCTTTTGTACCATGGAACGGTTATAACTTTGAGGATGCAATTGTCATCTCAGAGCGTTTAATTCGTCAAGATGCCTTTACTTCAGTTCATATTTATGAAAAAGAGGTAGAAGCTCGTGAGCTGAAGCATGGTGTTGAAGAAATTACTCGTGATATTCCAAATGTGCGTGACGATGAATTAGCACATTTAGATGAAAGCGGTATTGTTAAAATTGGTACAACCGTGAGTGGTGGTATGATTTTAGTTGGAAAAGTTTCTCCAAAAGGTGAAGTGAAACCAACTCCTGAAGAGCGTCTTTTGCGTGCAATTTTTGGTGAAAAAGCCGGGCATGTAGTCAATAAATCACTTTACTGTCCACCATCAATGGAGGGTGTTGTTGTAGATATTAAAGTATTTACGAAAAAAGGCTATGACAAAGATCCTCGTGCACTAGAGCTTGAAAAAGAAGAAAGAGATTATTTAGAACGAGAGCATTATGACAGACTTATTATGATCGATAAAGAAGAGATGCTTCGTATAACAAAACTCTTAACACGCGAGGCACTTCAAAGTGACATCAAAATAGGTGAAACAGAGTATAAAGCCGGTGATGTAATTAATGGGGATGATTTGGCGGAAGTAAATCGTTTTGCTATGAATGCAATTGTGAAGTCATTTTCACAAGAGATTCAAGACGAGTACAATAAGACAAAAAATCATTTCCAAAAGCAAAAAAGAGTTTTTAGAGATGAACATGAAGAAAAGCTAACTATTTTGGAAAAAGATGACATCTTACCTAACGGTGTTGTGAAGTATGTAAAAATTTACATTGCTACAAAACGCCACCTAAAAGTGGGTGATAAGATGGCAGGTCGTCATGGAAATAAAGGTATTGTTTCAATTATTGTTCCTGAAGTTGATATGCCGTATATGGAAGACGGGCGTTCTGTGGATGTTTGTTTGAATCCACTAGGTGTTCCTTCTCGTATGAATATCGGGCAGATTTTAGAAATGCACCTTGGTATGGCAGGTCGTGAACTGGGCAATCAGATTCAAGAGCAGTTTGAAACACAGCAAAAAGATTATATAGATAATCTTCGTGCTAAAATGATTGAAATTGCAGATGTGGCAAGCATGATGAATGCGGCTGAAGTAATTGGCAAAATGAGCGATGAAGTGTTCTTGAAATATGCTAGAGATTGGGCAAAAGGTGTTAGATTTGCAGCGCCTATTTTTGAAGGAACCAATGCAGCAGAATTTGAAAAACTATATAAGCTTGCTAACATGGATGCTGATGGGAAGCGTGTACTATATGATGGAAAAACAGGTGCTAAAATGAAAGAGCGTGCAAATGTTGGTTACATGTACATCTTAAAACTGCATCACCTTGTTGATGAGAAAATTCACGCACGTTCAACTGGACCATATTCTCTAGTAACACAACAACCAGTTGGCGGTAAAGCATTATTTGGTGGTCAAAGATTTGGTGAAATGGAAGTCTGGGCGCTTGAAGCGTATGGTGCTTCAGCAGTTCTAAAAGAGATGTTAACTATCAAATCAGATGATGTTGATGGTCGTGTTCGTGCGTATAAAGCACTTACAAAAGGTGAATTAGTACCAGAATCTGGTATTCCTGAAACACTATTTGTATTAACAAAAGAGTTACAAGCATTGGCTCTTGATGTAGAGATTATGGACGAGGTAGAAGACGATGAGTAAATTAGTACCAGTAGAAATAACAGATGAATGTAGACCTAAAGACATTAAACAACTCCAGTTCCGTTTGGCATCCCCTGAGAAGGTTATGTCTTGGAGTCATGGTGAAGTTAAAAAACCTGAAACAATTAACTACCGTACGCTAAAACCTGAGCGTGACGGACTTTTTTGTGCAAAAATATTTGGACCTGTCAGAGATTATGAATGTCTTTGTGGAAAATATAAAAAGATGCGTTATAAGGGTGTCGTTTGTGAAAAATGTGGTGTTGAAGTAACATCTACAAAAGTACGTCGTACTCGTATGGGACACATTGATTTGGTAACTCCCGTTGCACATATTTGGTATGTAAGTTCATTGCCTTCTCGCATTGGTACATTGCTTGGTATCAAAATGAAAGATTTAGAACGCGTACTTTATTATGAAGCATATATAGTTGAGAGTGGTGGTGAGGCATATTATGATGCTGAAGCGAAAACTCCTGTGCTTCAATATGATGTACTTAATGAAGAACAATATCGTACTTTAGTACAAAGATTTGACGCTTTAGGCTTCAAAGCTCGTATGGGAGGTGAAGTAATTCGTGATTTACTTGATTCTATTGATTTAGTTGATCTTTTTACGAATTTAAAAGAAGCAATCGGTGAAACAAAAAGTGAAGCAAAGAAAAAAACTATCAATAAGCGTCTTAAAGTTATTGAGTCATTTTTAAATTCTGGGAATAATCCAGCATGGATGATGCTCACTGTTTTACCGGTACTTCCACCTGATTTACGACCACTTGTAAGTCTTGACGGTGGGAAATTTGCAGTTTCTGATGTGAATGACCTTTATCGAAGAGTTATAAACCGTAATCAGCGCCTTAAACGCCTTGTAGAACTTGAAGCACCTGAAATTATTGTTAGAAATGAAAAGCGTATGTTGCAAGAGTCTGTTGATGCACTTTTTGACAATGGTCGTCGTGCAAATGCAGTAAAAGGCGCAAATAAACGCCCGCTTAAATCTTTAAGCGAAATCATTAAAGGAAAACAAGGGCGTTTCCGTCAAAACTTACTTGGTAAGCGTGTTGACTTTTCCGGGCGTTCTGTCATTGTTGTTGGACCATCTTTAAGAATGGATGAGTGTGGATTACCAAAAAAGATGGCTTTAGAGCTATTTAAACCACATTTAATAGCAAAACTTGAAGA